>JAGAUC010000069.1 GCA_017621015.1 Clostridia bacterium
AGAACGGTCTCGGTGTAGCTGCCGTCGGCATTTACGACCTTTCCGATCGTAAAGCTGCCACTACCGTCCTTGGCCACGACCACCGTGCCCTCCTCGGGCTCGCGGCTGTCGGGATCCTCAACGTCATAGCCCTTCGACGAGATCAGATTGCCGCTTGCATCATATTCATAGATGACAACGGTCGAAGAGAAGTTGCCGTTGTAAAGGCCCTTGTTTACGTTCTGGTTGGAGTGGATCGCATGACCGTTGTAAACCGTATCATATGTGCCGACCTGTGCCGCTGTCAGGATCTTTCCCGTATCCACGTCCATAAAGGTGTTGGCCTTGGCACCCGAGCCGTATGTGCAGTTCAGCATGATCAGACGGTTGGTACCGTCCGTGGTAAATACGCTTGGGTCATTGTCGCGGAAGCAATACCAGACCCAACCCACACAGGCCCCCGATTCCAGCATAGCCAGCGAGTAGTGCTCATAGTAATCTCCTCTGTCCTGCTGCGTATACGCCAGGATACCGGAGCCCGTTGAGTTAGCCATCGGATAGCCGTTGGCATCGATCGCATCCATGCTCTTGGCAAAGAACTCGGTCACCATAAACGGAATGCCTGAGTTGCGATACATACCGACCATTCTCGTGCCGCTGGGATTGAGACCGCCGTAGAGGTTGGCCGTAATGATGTCCAGATAGTAGCCGGCCGCTCTGTGGAAGTCCTCGCAATCGTAAAGCGTACCGTTGATACGCGAGCCCAGATACATATGGTTGGGATCGACCGCCTCAATGGCCTCGCGCGTTACGCGGTAATATCTTGCGTAAATAAAGCCCAGGAACTCGCGGTTCATCTCAAGGAACTCGGGATGCGCATGGTACTCATCGATCGTGGGATTCTCGGTTCCCATTCGGTGCTTCAGCCAGGTCCACGCCACCGCATACGAGAAGCCGTTGGTGGGCTCCGTGTAGGGATCCAGCGTCAGATACCGGGTCAGAATATCGTTACCCGAGGGAAGCTCGTTGTCACTCGTGTAACCGAAAACAAAGGGGTTTTCGGTATAGCCGCCCGCTGTAATGGTTTTTTCCGCCGTCTCGTTGGCCGACTTGACGAAGTCGGGGTCAAACACGTTGATGGTATTGTTTAAGGGGAAGAGTCCCTCGCTGACCTGCTGACGTCCAAGCGAGCGCATATACTGGCCGACAGTATGTACGCTGACAATGGCGGGAAGACCGTCCTTAACGTTCAGAAGGTCAGCGTGCGTGCTTTCTGCCACCAGGTTGATACCGGCCTCCTTGAGCTCCTTGGTCATACGCTCAAAGTAGACCTCCTCAAGGCCGTAGTTGGCAATGGTATAATTCTCCTGATTCTTCGTACCGCCAATAACTACCGTATTCATGCCCTGCGCAATGAAGGGATTGCCAAGCGGGTCAATGATGTAGACTCTGCCGCCATGCTTTTCGGTGTGGAAGAAGCCGGTAGCCGTACCGGTAAATCCGGCATTGGTGATGCCGCCGTAAACGTCATGCTCGGCGATCATCTCACCGAGATCGGTCTCAAGGAAGGCAACGGCGGTGCTGGTGCCCAGCGTCGAAAGCGTACGCGCAAAGCGATCGGTCTTCCAGTCGCTCTCCTTTGCCTTGTAGCCGTTAGCGGCGTTCGTGGTCCAGACCGTGCCGCTCTTCCAGGTAAGCTCACGGGTAAAGTCACCCGTAGCCTCGGTCGCGCCGTAGCCCTCGGGAGCAAAATCGTCGATCTCGTGATAAATGAGGTTTCCGTTCTCATCCTTCGGGTAGACCTTGTCCACGATCTCGTCAAACCACTCGTTCACAAGATGCTCGGCATAGCCCCAAGGTTCATAGCCCTTGTTGATGACCTTGCCAAGATTGAGCGCAGGATAATACATCGAGGTCTCAAGATCAATGTAAGGAGC
Organism: Clostridia bacterium; assembly: GCA_017621015.1. Classification (GTDB taxonomy): domain Bacteria; phylum Bacillota; class Clostridia; order Oscillospirales; family CAG-272; genus RGIG8775. Next base: position 1,917 of record JAGAUC010000069.1, read on the forward strand.
ATAATCCGACTCCTTGGAGGCGACAAACACGGCGATGGTATCGTTGTGTGCCTCGTTGGTCAGACGGAAGGCCACCGTCAGCGAGCCGTCCTCCGTGCTGTTATACATCAGCTGCTCCTGAAGATACGGAAGAATATCCACCGTGAAATAGCTTCCCAGCTTATAATCACCGCGGTAAAGCTCCTCAAAGGCGGGGGCCAGCGTTCTGTAGTTGCCGGAATTGAGCGAATGCTCGTCCCAACCGGTGTCCACGGCATGCAGGATCAGATCGTAAGGCTTGCGTGCCTCATTCACCTCATGACCTTGGATATAAATGCGGAGCTTGGCCGCCGTAGCGGTCTCCATCACCTCGAGCATACGGGAGTCTAAGGTGAATTTAATGTATGTCGCACGGTAATTTGCCGCATTCTCACCGCCGGGATTGCGGACGTCAAGGCGCTGAGCATTCCCGTTATCCGCCACGACGTCCTTGTAAATAAAGGTATCGTCGGTGGGAAGCACCTGGTAACGCTTACCCGTCTGGGGGGTAAGAAGCGGATAGCCCTCGTCATCGGTCTTACCGTTGTAAATAAAGGAAGCCGCCACGCCATAGCGACGGATACCATCCATGCCGAGCACATAAGGTCGGAGCACCAGCTCGAAGAGGTCACCTGTCGGCTCAAGCGGCAGGTCGTGGATCTCCAGCGCCGCCGCATAGTTGTAGTCATACAGCTCCTTGATGGAGTAGGTATTGCCCTTAGCATCGGTCAGCGTCTCATAGATCTCCTTGACGCGAAGCGAAAGCGGGTCGCTCAGCACGTTGCCATCCTCATCCTTGACAAGCACCAGCGCCTCATAGCCCACGCGGTTAAACTCGGTGCTGTTCACACCCAGGACCATACGCGCCGAGAACGCACCGCTCTCGGGCTTGGTGGTCTGGTAGCCGATGTAGTCGGCCGCCTCCTCACGCTTGAGCTCCATGGTGTAGTCACTGTCGGTTTTTACAATAAGATTTTTGACCGTGGCATCCCACTCAAAGAAGCCGTCAAAATAACGGACCGCGTCCGAAACGTACTTGTCGGGCGTGAATCGCGTAATGTTGAAATCCAGCACCTTTTTGTCATCAACAAACATCTCGCAAAAGCCACTCTTGGGCATAAAGACACAACGGATGTTGTACCACTTGCCGGTCTCAAGCTGAACGTCGGTCTTCTCCGAGCCGTCCGCCTTGGTATGGATGTAGCCCTGACTATCCAGACGAAGGGAGTTGAAGACCGTAGTCACGCCCGTCGCAGCGCTTTTATATTGCCAGGAAAGGAAGGAAAGCGGCCTTTCCTCCGGCGTATATTGGCCGTCTCTCAGTCCCTGGGGGAAGCTTTCAAAGTAAAAGTCACCCTCCAGCGAGAAGGACAGATAGCTGCCCAGAATGTTCTGGTCATCTTAAATATAAAGGGCGCCACCGCGGGCCTCGCCACCGTTCGTAGTCATATACGGCGAGCCGTCCTCGTCGGTTCCGCTTTCCCACTTACCGTTGAAATCCACTACACGGTAGCCGGTGTCGGTCAACAGCTTCCACTCAAGGTCGGCAGCCGACGCCGAAACGGTAAGGACAATCAAGGTCACCGCCACAAGCACAAGGCTAAGAAGCAACCCCAAAATACGTCTTTTTCTCGTCTGTTTCATAAGCTACATTCCTTTCTTGGTAAAGATTTTATGCCTGTACATTTTAATTATAATTTAAACCACAAAAAAAGTAAATAGGAAAATAGCCACAAAAACTTAGAAAAACGGCACGTTTTCGACCTTGTTAAAAAGGTCTTTCGCGAAATCAGTCATAAAAAGCGTAGGATCTGACCGTGTCAGATCCGACGCAAATGTTTTTTTATTCGGCATCAAAATAAGTGATAAGACCCATCATGTGATCGCTGATGTTCTTGATCGCGTTGGCAAACGCCACATACTGACCCTTGTAAGCCGTAAGAACGGTCTCGGTGTAGCTGCCGTCAGCATTTACGACCTTTCCGATCGTGAAGCTGCCGCCGCCGTCCTTGGCCACGACCACCGTGCCCGCCTCGGGCTCGCGGCTGTCGGGATGCTCGACGTCATAGCCCGTCGACGAGATCAGCTTGCCGCTTGCATCATATTCATAGATGACAACAGTCGAAGAGAAGTTACCGTTGTAAAGACCCTTGTTAACGTTCTGGTTGGATGCCAGACCCTCGCCCTTATAGACGGTTGTCAGCGTGCCGACCTGAGCCGCCGTGAGGATCTCACCGGTATCCACGTCCATCAGCGTGTTGGGATGTGCTCCCACGCCGTAGACCATGTGCAGCATGATCAGCCGTCTGCCGTCGGCAGAGGTATAAATGCTCTGGTCATTGTCGCGGAAGCGGTACCAGATCCATCCCACGCAGGCCTTCGATTCGATCATAGCCAGCGAATAGTGCTCGTAGTAATCGGCTCTGTCCTGCTGGGTGTGTACCAGAATACCGGCACCCGTCGAGTTGGCCATCGGATACCCGTTGGAATCGATGGCATCAATGCCCTTAGCAAAGAACTCCGTTACGATAAACGGAATACCCGAATTGCGGTACATACCAGTCATGGTTGTACCTACGGGGTTCAATCCACCGTAGAGGTTGGCCGTGATGATATCCAGATAGTAGCCGGCCGCTCTGTGGAAGTCCTCACAGGTATACAGCGTACCGTTGATACGCGAGCCGATATACATATGGTTGGGGTCGAGCACCTCGATGGCCTCGCGCGTCACGCGGTAGTAGCGTGCGTAGATAAAGCCGAGGAACTCGCGGTTCATCTCAAGGAGCTCGGGATGCGCATAGTACTCGTCAAGCGTCGGACACTCGGTTCCCATACGGTGCTTGAGCCAGGTCCACGCCACCGCATACGAGAAGCTGTTGGTGGGCTCCTCCTTGGGGTCAAGCGTCAGATAGCGCGTCAGAATATCGTCACCCGAGGGAAGCTCGTTGTCCGAGGTGTAACCGAAGATGAAGGGATTTTCAGCATAGCCACCCTCCGTAATGGTCGTAACTGCCGTTTCGTTGGCCGACTTGACAAAGTCGGGGTCAAACACGTTGATGGTGTTGTTGTAGGGGAACACGCCCTCGCTGACCTGCGGACGGCCGATGGAACGCATATAATTGCCGTTGGTGCTCACGCTGACAATAATGGGAAGACCGTCCGGCACCTTGAGCAGATCGGCGTGCGTGCTTACGGCCGCCAGGTTGATACCGGTCTCCTTGAGCTCCTTGGTAATACGCTCAAAGTAGACCTCCTCAAGTCCGTAGCTTGTGATGGAGAAGTCCTTGTGATTTTGCGAGTCACCCAGCACTATCGTATTGATGCCCTGCGCAATGAAGGGATTGCCAAGCGGGTCAATGATGTA
>JAGAUC010000070.1 GCA_017621015.1 Clostridia bacterium
GCCCGCGATCTGCTTGATCTTTTCCTTTTGTGCCACGCCGAAGCGCTGCTCCTCGTCGATGATGAGGAGTCCGAGGTTTTTGAAGGAGATATCGTCCGAGAGCAGGCGGTGTGTGCCGATGATAAAGTCGGTCTCGCCGCGCGCCAGTCGCCGCACCGCCGTGGCGATCTGCTTGGGCGTGCGGAAGCGCGAGATCATATCCACCTCCACGCCAAACGCGCGCATACGGCTGAGTGCCGTGCGGTAGTGCTGAAGCGCGAGAATGGTGGTGGGGACGAGAAGCGCGACCTGCTTGCCACCAAGCACCGCCTTGTAGGCGGCACGGAAGGCAACCTCGGTCTTGCCGTAGCCCACGTCACCGCAAAGCAGGCGGTCCATCGGGGTGGGCTTTTCCATATCCTCCTTGATGTCGGCAATGGCGTCAAGCTGTGCCGAGGTCTCGTCGTATTCAAAGGAGCTTTCAAAGTCCGCCTGCATATCGTCGTCTGCGGGGAAGGCAAAGCCCTCGCGGCGCATACGCTCGGCGTAAAGCTTGATCAGATCCTTGGCGATGTCCTTGACCGCCGCCTTGGTTTTGGATTTGGCGCGTCCCCACTCGGCACCGCCGAATTTGGACAGGCGAACGATGCCGTCCTCCGAGCGCGCGCCGATGTATTTGGACACCAGATCCATTTTTTCCACCGGCAAAAACAGCTTGTCGCTGCCTGCGTAGCGAATGTTGATATAATCGTGCGAAACGCCGTCCACCGTCAGCTTTTCCAGGCCCTCGTAGATGCCGATTCCGTAGTTTTCGTGCACCACGTAATCGCCGATCTCAAGGTCGGCGGCCGACAAAATGGCCTGCGTGCCGCTCTTTTTGCGGCGTGCGGTCTTCAGGCGTCCCGACGCGGCGCTTGCGCTGACCTTGCTGTCGGGGCAGAGCGAGTAGAGTGCGATGCGGGGTGAGGGAAGCTCATAGCCGCGCAGAAATTCCCGCCACTTGACCAAAACCGTGCCCACGGGCAGCGTTTTGGCGGTGAAGGGCTCGGTATCGGTCTCCACGGCCACCCGAAAGCCCTTTTCCTTCAAAAGTCCGCCGATGTTTTTGGCCGAGGTCTCGTTTTCGGCAATGACCACGGTCTTAAAGCCGCTTCGGACAGAGTTTTCCAGGTCCTCCAGCAGAAGATCGAATTTTTCGTCGTAGGTGACCAGGTGCTTGGTGCGGAAGGTGAACAGACCGCCCAGCCGCTCGCCCGACGAGGCGGCATTCAGGGCATCCAGGCGCACCGTGACCGCGGCGGCCGCAAAGCTGTGGAAGCGCGCGGTCGGAAAGGCGTATTCGGCGTGCTTTGGAGCGATGGTGCCGCTGAGAAGCAGGTCGGTCACCGTCTGTCCCAAAGCCACCTCGGTGCTCCTCAGGCGCTCGCCGATGGCTGCGTGGGATTGCAGAATGACAAGCGGACGCTCGCCGAAGTAGTCAAGCAGGCAAGCGCGCTCGGGATAAACCAGAGAAATGTATTTGTCGATAAACCGCAGGTCAAAGTCCCCGTTTTCAAGGCAGGTGTCCACGGTCCCCAGCTCTTTTTCCAGCTCCGCGGCCGCGCCCTCGGTCTTGGCGCGCTTTTTCTGGGTCGCAATGGCCTCGCGGATGGCGAGAAGGCTGTCGCGGTCGGCCAGCACCTCGTGCGCGGGGGGGAAGGAGAGTCCGTCCAGGTTTTTGAGAAAGCGCTGGGTCTCGGGCTCAAAGGAGCCGATGCGGTCGATCTCGTCGCCAAACAGCTCAATGCGGAAGGGGGTGGGCTTTTGGTCCATCTCCTCGTCGCCCATGGCGTCAAACGTGGGCGGAAAGACGTCGAGAATGCCGCCGCGAATGGCAAACTGCCCCATGCCGTCCACCATATTCACGCGGGCATAGCCCGCCTCGGATAGGCGCCGCGCATACTCTGTCAGATCCACGTGCGTGTCAAAATTTAAGCGGAAGGTCGCTGCCTCAAGGCGCGCCCTCGGGATGGTGTATCCCAAGGCGGCATCGGGCGTGGTGACCACCGCGTCAAGGCTTCCCGCAAGCAGACGGGAAAGCACGCGAAGCCTCTCATGCTCGTAGTCATGGGAGGCGGTGATGTCGTATAGATTGAGGTCGCGCACGCCAAAGACCGCTGAGGCAATGCCAAAGCGCTCCAGCATTTCGCTTGTGCGCGCGCATTCCTTGTCGGTAGCGCACACGATCAGGGCCGTGCCGCCGCGCTCGTGCCGTATGTCCTCGATAAGGCAGACCAGAGCCGCGTCACGCGCGCCGTCGCAAAGACCGCCCACCGCAATGGGCAGAGGCTTTGGAATGGTGAAGTCCAAAAGCGCGGTGCTCCGAAGCTGGCCGTACTCCTTGTCAAGGCGCAACGCGTCGGTTAAAATGCTCATGCCTTTTCCTCGCTCTTGGCGTTGCACAGGCGGACAGCCGCGTCGCTGTCGCCCGAAAGATAGCGAAGCATGGCCTCGTACGCCGGCTCAAAGCGGGCGAAGAGAAGCTTTTGCTCATCCTTGTTGAACTCCGAAAGCACCCAGTCAGCCATATCAAAGTCGGGGTGGGGCTTGGCACCCACGCCAAAGCGGATGCGAGGGAATTCCTCGGTGCCCATCTCCCGAATGATCGAGCGCAGACCCTTCTGTCCGCCGTCGCTGCCCTTCAGGCGCAGGCGCGAGCGGCCGACGTCCAGCGAGACGTCGTCCGAAAAGATCAGAATGTTCGCCGGGTCGATCTTATAAAATGCCGCCGCCTCGCGCACAGCAAGGCCAGAATTGTTCATCAGCGTTTGCGGCTTTAACAGCAGCACGCGCTTGCCGGCAAGCAGCGCCTCGCCGCAAAGCGCCTTGAACTTGACGCGGTCGATGCTCGCACCCGCACGCTGAGCCAGATAGTCCATCATCAGAAAGCCCGCGTTGTGGCGCGTGTTGTAATACTTGTCGCCGGGGTTGCCGAGACCTACGATGAGGTGCGTGATCGGCGCATTCGGCGTCTCCTTCTTGGTGGAGATCTCCTTGAAAATGTCAAAAATGTTTGCCATATCTATTTCCTTTTTGGTTATTTGCTAAATTGAAGTTTTTGCGGTCTGTTTTGTTTGCAAGGGGAACGTGCCTCCGGCGGGGAACTTTTTGAAAAAAGTTCC
>JAGAUC010000010.1 GCA_017621015.1 Clostridia bacterium
CAGACCCATTCTGCAAAAGTTTTCGCCCAGCCTTTTTTAAAAGGCTGGCCGCCGGAGGCACGTTTTCCCCCTAAGCGTAACTTCCCGACAAATCAAAATTTGAATTTTATTGGCCGGTCACGGCAGAAAGGATAACATATGAACTACACCATTGAAAACGAGTCCCTCCGCGTGGAATTTACCGATCTCGGTGCGGAGATGATGTCCCTTGTGGGAAAGAAGACGGGATTTGAGTATCTGTGGCAGGGTGACCCCACCTACTGGAGAAGCCGCGCTACGGTTCTGTTTCCCATCTGCGGACGTCTTACCGACGGCAAGTACACCTACCGCGGCAAGACCTACGAGATGATCCTGCACGGCTTTGCCAAGCGTCAGGTCTACACCGTGGTCGATCAGAAGGCAGATGCCATCACCTTCGAGCTTCGCCCCAACGAGGAGACAAAGGCCGCGTATCCCTTTGACTTCATTTTCCGCGTGATCTACACGTTGGACGGCGCAACGGTCCGCACCACCATGGCGGTGGAGAACAACGGCACCGAGGTGCTTCCGTTCTCTTGCGGCGGTCACCCCGGCTTTAACATTCCGTTTGTGGAGGGTGAGAGCTTTGAGGACTACTACATGGAGTTTGCCTGCGAGAAGCCCGTGAAGTCGCTGGTGATGTCGCCTACCTGCTATTACACCGGCAAGACCCAGCCCTTCGCGCTTCGCGAGGGTCGCTTCTTAGATATGAAGCACAGTCTGTTTGACAACGACGCCATCTTCCTTGAGGATATGTGTCACACCGTTTCGCTCAAGTCGAGGAAGAACGACCGCGCGGTCACAGTGCATTTCGAGGATATGACGCACCTTGGCTTCTGGCATGCGCCGAAGAGCGAGGCTCCCTACGTTTGCATCGAGCCCTGGCACGGTGTTCCCGCTTACCAGGATAAGATCGACGATATGGAGACCAAGAACGAGATCATGCACCTTCCCGTTGGCGAGAAGTATAGCAACTATTTCGAGGTCACCATCACCGAATAACGTTCAAAGGGCTGAGCCATTCGCTCAGCCCTTTGGTGTAAATCGATACGGGCACAGGAGCGCCTTTGGCGCTCCTGTGCCCGTTTTGAGTTAATGCGGATGTGCCGCCAGGATGTCGGCGGCGAGCTTTGTCAGCGTGGCAAAAGCGCGCGAGGGCGCTTTCATTTTTGCAAGCGGTGTGGCGTGGAAGCGGTCTCTTATGGGCTGTGCCTCGGCAAGCAGCGCCTCGCGGTCAAGCGTCGTGCCGTTTTCCGCCGCGCGGCGGATGTGGGCAAGGAGCAGCTCGGCCTCGGGCACGTACAGGTGCGCCGCGTTTTCGTAAATGTAGGAGCGGCAGTAATCGCTTTCTGCGTTGCGCTTGAGTGTGATCTCAAAATCGGGGTTGGTCTTGGTCACGCCTTGCAATCTCTCAAGCGAAACAAGCAGAGAGTAATCATCGTGGCCGCCCAGAAGCTCGGCCAAAAGCTTCAGTAGCGCAAGGGCGGTGTCCAGGCGCGGCTCTATCTCCGAAAGCGTTGCGCCCGTGGCAAAGAGCAGCTCGGCTTCAAGGATGGCAACGTTGATAAAGCGTCCGAGGATGGTGCGCGCAATATCGTAGAGGTCACGGCGCAGAAATTCGTCGTCGGCGCCGATGTCCGAAAGGCGGCGCAACAGATCGGCGGCGTGTGGCCAAAGGCGCGGCGCGTCACCAAGGCGTGCACGGTACCGTTCTGCGGCGGCGGGTGTGCGGCTGAAGTCGGCGCGCTTCAGGATCAGCGGGAAAAGGTCGTTGCCCGACTGCCCGATGGTGCTGTCCATGCTCCAGGCACGAAGCTGAACAAGCGGCATAAGGTCACGCCAAAGTTGCGCCATTCTCTCGCGGTGTGGCTCGCTGTAGCGCTCACGGCAGAACTTGTCGGTAAGCTCGGAGATGGAGGGGGTGTCGGCCTCCCACGCGTTGAGTGCCAGATATTCGGTGATCAACGTGTCGCCGTGAGAAAGCTCGGGCCAGAGCACAAGCCCCTTGCACATGGGATCGGCCTTGGCCAGCCTCAGGCGCTCGTTGGTAAGCTCGTAGTATCCACGGATCTCGGAATTGGGCTCATAGCCGCTGAAAATGCCAAAGATCCACGGGAATTTTCCGATAACGCCCCATTTTGTGAAGTTGTTTTCACGCGTGGTGTCGGAGGTGTAGTCAAACAGAATGGATTGCGTGGGGTCAAGCTCCGCCACAAGATCCTGCACCTCCTCCGGTGTAAAGCGCATCCAAAGATCCCAGGACGCGATCAGCAAAGGCGCGTTCGGATAGCTCTCCTTCAGGTGTGAGGCAATACGGCGGTAAACATAAAGCTTCATGCGCTTGTTTTTCTCGGGATCGTCCGAGAACATACGCTCGCCAAGGCCGATGGTATGAAACAGGTCGGGACGGCCGTACTCCGAGACGTGGGTGTCGGTCAGCTTGAAGTAGTTGTCAAGGCTTTCGTCCTCGCGCACGTCCCACACAAGGCCGGTGGGCTCACCGTAGCTTCCCGTCACCTGCGGCAGGAATTTGGGCTTTTTGTTTTTCAAAAAGTCAAGTGGCGTGCGTGAATACCAATGCGTCATGGTGCCGCAGTCCTCGGGATGCATCAGATCGCGCTCGAAGGCGTACCGGAGAAGCTTTTTTCGGAGCTCTCCCCGATAGTCAAGCGACCAGAAAAGCGTGCGGTCGTTGTAGCCCTCGCCCGCCTAGGGCAGGGGCTTGTCACGCACGGGATAGCCGACGTCCTCGGGAAAGGCGCGCTGAAACAGATAGTCAAGGCCGATGCGGAGCATAAAGAGGTTGAGGCGCTTTTTCAGCA
>JAGAUC010000071.1 GCA_017621015.1 Clostridia bacterium
TACGGCTACCACATCATCAGTATGCCGTATTGCCTGGACGGAAAGACCATCTACCCCTACGAGGACTTTGAGGTTTTCGATGCCAAGCCCTTTTACGATATGCTTAGAGGCGGCACGCTTACCACGACCAGTAGCATCAGCGAGGAGAGATACAAGGCGTATTTCGAGCCGGTGCTTGCCGCAGGACAGGACATTCTTTACCTGCATTTTTCAAGAGCCCTCTCGGCGACCTTTGAGATCATGGACCGTGTGCTCCCCGAGCTTCGCGAGAAGTATCCCGAGCGCAAGATTCAGGTCTTCGATCTCAAATCCGCAACCACGCTTTCGCTTCTTATGATCCATGAGGCAGGAGCTATGTATAAGGATGGAAAGAGCGCCGAGGAGATCCTCGCGTGGGCGGAGAAGGAGGTCGACCATTTTGCCATGTATATGTTTGTGGACGATCTCAAGTTCTTCAAGCGCAGCGGACGCGTCAGCGGCCTTGCCGCCACGATGGGCACCATGCTCGGCATTCGCCCGATGATCCACATCAGCCCCGAGGGCAAGCTTGTGAACATCGGCAAGATCAAGGGAAGAACTAAGGCCTTAGAGCAGCTTGTAAACTACGTGGAGGAGCTTGGTGACGATCTCGAGAACCACCGCATGATCATCGGCAACTCAGATGCCGGAGATATGGTGGACGACCTTTTGGCTATGCTTCGCGAGCGCTTTGGCGATAAGATCCAAATCGACATTTCGATGGTAAACCCGACGCTGGGAAGCCATTGTGGCCCCAACGGCATTGGTATTGCCTTCCACGCCATTCACAGATAACGGAGGCTTTATGGGAACGGTTGTAATACAAGAGGTAAAGACCAAGAAACAGCAACGGGAATTCTTACAGTTTCCGCTGAAGCTTTATAAGGACAACCCCTGCTTCGTTCCACCGCTGTACGGAGACGAGAAAAAGATCTTCAGCAAAAATTATGTGTATTATGACACCTGCGAGGCGGTGTATTATAACGCTTATCGCGACGGCAAGATGGTCGGACGCATTTCGGGCATTTTGCAGAGGGTGAGCAACGAGCTTCGCGGAGAAAAGCGCGTCCGATTTACCCGATTTGACACAATCAACGACGAGGAGGTCGCACGCGCGCTGTTTGAGGCGGTCGAGGCATGGGCGCTATCGAAGGGGATGGATACCATCTGCGGACCGCTTGGCTTCTCGGATCTCGAGCGTGAGGGTCTTCTCATTGAAGGCTTTGAGCATTTGGCTACCTTTGAGGAGCAGTATAACGCCGAGTACTACGGAGGTCTTATCGAAAAGTTGGGCTACGTCAAGGAGGTCGACTGGACCGAAAGCCAGCTCAGAGCGCCTGCCGATTACGACGGCTCGCTGGATAAGATGACCGACTTCATTATGAATCGCTACAAGCTTCATTTTGGCCCGGCCAAGAGTGTGAACGAATTTTTGAAGCTGTATGCCGATAAATTCTTCGAGCTTTTGGATAAATCTTACGCGCATCTCTACGGCACCGTTCCGTTTACCGACGGTATGAAGAAAATGATGATCTCCAACTTCAAGCTGATCGTCAAGCTCAAATACGTGGCGGTGATTTTGGATGAAAATGATAATCTCGTGTGCCTCGGCATCTGCTTCCCGTCGATTGCCAAGGCGGTACAGAAGTCGGGCGGTCGCCTGACACCGGCTACGCTTATCCGCATTTTGCACGCGCTGAATAAGCCCAAGGTACTTGACCTGGCTCTTGTCGGCGTAGAGCCCACGTACTTAAACCGCGGCATCAGCACCGCCGTGGCGGCGGGTCTGATGCGCATGCTTCAGTCTGACGGCATTGAGTATGCTGAGACCAATCTCAACCTTGAGGACAATTTTGCCATTCGTAATCTGTGGAAGCGCTTTGATGAGAATCAGCATAAGCGCCGCCGCTCGTACGTAAAGAGCTTGAAAAAGGAGGGCGTGGACGCATGATCAAAATTGCTGTAGATTGCTTTGGTGGTGACCACAGCCCCATAGCGCAGGTGGACGGAAGCCTTGCGGCACTTGAGCAGTTTTCCGATCTTTCGGTCATTTTGGCCGGTGATGAGACACTCATTCGTGAGGCGCTGGCGGACAAGACCTATGACGAGAGCCGTCTTGAGATCCTTCACGCTCCCGAGGTGGTTACCTGTAACGAAAAGCCGACCGATGCCATTCGCCTGAAGAAGGAAAGCTCAATGATGAAGAGCATTCGCCTTTTGCGCGAGGACGATACGGTGGCAGGCATTGTCAGCACCGGCTCGACGGGCGCGCTCGTTGCCGCGGCCACGCTTCGCTTAGGAAGGCTTCGCAATGTCATTCGACCGGCCTTTTGCCCCATTCTTCCGACTATGAACGGCGGTATCGTCGGGGTTTGCGACAGCGGCGCCAACGTGGACATTACCCCCGACTACCTTCAGCAGTATGCGGTGATGGGCAGCCTGTACCTGGAAAATGTGTACGGCGTAAAAAATCCGCGCGTGGCGCTTCTCAATATCGGAACCGAGGCCGAAAAGGGAGACGATCTCCGTAAGAAGGCGTACGAGCTTCTGAGCCAGACGCCGGGCATCAATTTTGTGGGAAATATGGAAAGCCGCGACCTTATGTCGGGCAAGTTTGATCTTGTAGTCTGCGACGGCTTCTCGGGCAACGTGCTCCTCAAATCCACCGAGGGCGCACTTCTGGAAATGCTCGGCAAGCTAAAGCGCGACATCAAGTCCAAGCTGATCAACAAGATCGGCGCACTTTTCCTTTACAAAATGTTTGCGGACGAAAAGAAGTTTATGGACTATCAGAATTACGGCGGAAGCGTTCTTCTTGGCACGGCCAAGGTGGTGGTCAAGGGACACGGAAGCAGTAAGTCGACTGCGGTCACAAAATGCATCGAGCAGGCGTACCGTATGGAACTGAATTCATTGACCAGAAAGACCGAGGAAGCGCTTGACGCCATCTTCGGCGCACAGGAAACGGAGGAATAAATTATGTTTGAAACCGTAAAAGCACTTCTCGCAAAGCAGCTTCGCATCCCCGCAGATCAGATCACGCTTGACTCCAAGATCAAGGACGATCTTGGTGCCGACTCGATCTCGGTCCTTCAGCTGTTGATGACCATTGAGGAGGAGCACGGCATCGTCATCCCCGACGAGGAGCTGGCCGCCTTCAATACGGTCGGTGACGTTGTGACCTATCTTGACGGCCAAAAATAAGTTGACAAAAGAGCGAAAAAATGATATGATAAAGGCGACAGAGGACACCCCTTCTGTCGCCTTTTGAATGAAACAAAGAATGGAAGTGAATCCTTATGAAAAGAGAAGAGATCCTGTCGCATTGCGACCATACCTTGCTTGCCCAGGCGGCAACGTGGGAGGACATTCGCGTGATCTGCGATGACGGTATGAAATACGGAACGGCCAGTGTTTGCATTCCGCCAAGCTATGTAAAAAAGGCCAAGGAATACGTGGGTGATAAGCTTGCGATCTGCACGGTCATCGGCTTTCCGAATGGCTATAACACCACCGCCACAAAGCTTTTTGAGACAAAGGACGCGCTGGAAAGCGGCGCGGATGAGATCGATATGGTCATCAACATCGGCGCGCTGAAGGACGGCCGCTATGACGAGATCGGGGCGGAGATCCGCGCGCTCAAGGAGGCGTGCGGGGAAAAGATCCTGAAGGTCATCATCGAGACCTGCCTTTTGACCGACGAGGAAAAGATCAGGATGTGCCGTATTGTTACCGAGGCAGGGGCAGATTATATCAAGACCTCGACCGGTTTTTCCACGGGCGGGGCAACACCCGCGGACGTGGCGCTGATGGCGCAGAACGTGGGTAAGGATATCCGCGTGAAGGCGGCGGGCGGTATTTCGGATTTTGCCGATGCTGAGGAATTTCTGAGACTTGGCGCCGATCGCCTTGGTACAAGCCGCCTTGTCAAGGCCATGAAACAAATCAACGATAAGGAGGGCTACTGATATGCCCGTACCAACCCCTCACATTTCTGCTAAAAAAGAGGATTTTGCTAAAACCGTTCTGATGCCGGGCGACCCCAAGCGCTCGCGCTTTATTGCCGAAAATTTCTTGGATCACGCGGTGCTGGTCAACGACATTCGCGGTGTCCAGGGCTACACGGGTTACTATAAGGGTAAGCGCGTTTCGGTGATGGCGTCGGGTATGGGACAGCCCGCCATCGGCATTTATTCCTACGAGCTTTTTAATTTTTACGATGTTTCCAGCATCATCCGCGTGGGAAGTTGCGGAAGCTTCCGCGAGGATCTTCGCGTGCACGATATCGTGCTGGCAATGGGTGCTTGCACCGACAGCAATTTTGCCGCACAGTATAAGATGAACGGCACCTTTGCCCCCATCGCCGATTTCTCGCTTTTGAAAAAGGCGGCAGAGGAGTGCGAGCGCATCGGCGCACGCTATATGGTGGGTAACATCTATTCCTCGGATGTGTTTTATAACGATACCGAGTCGGGTATTGCGTGGACAAAACTCGGTGTTCTCGGCGTGGAGATGGAGTCGGCCGCTCTGTATTGTAACGCGGCACGCGCCGGTAAAAAGGCGCTTTGCATCTGCACGGTGAGCGATTCCTTTATTGATCCCGAGCAGAACATTTCCGCCGAGGAGAGACAGACCTCGTTCACTAAGATGATCGAGGTGGCGCTTGCCACCGCGGAGGATGAGGAATGAAGCACTTTAAACGGGTGTTTTTGATCGTTCTGGATAGCCTTGGCATTGGCGAGGCGCCCGACGCTGCCCACTTTGATGACGAGGGAAGCCACACGCTGAATGCCATTCGCCACGAGCCGGGCTTTTTCTGCCCGACGCTGGAGAGGCTTGGCCTTTTTGCCATCGACGGCGTGGACGGGGAAAAAACAAAGGGGCACCTTGCTGCCGTGGCGCGTATGCACGAGGCCTCAATGGGCAAGGATACCACCATTGGTCATTGGGAGATCGCGGGTCTTGTCTCAAAGGCACCGCTTCCCACCTACCCAAACGGATTTCCGAGAGAGCTGATCGACGAATTTGCAAAGCGTACGGGTCGGGCGGTACTTTGTAATCTTCCGTATTCGGGCACCGAGGTCATTAAGGACTACGGTGAGGAGCAGATACGCAGGGGAGGCCTTATTGTCTATACCTCGGCGGATAGCGTGTTCCAGATCGCGGCGCACGAGGACGTTGTGCCCATCGAGGAGCTTTACCGCTGCTGCGAGATCGCCCGCGATCTGCTTGTGGGGGAGCACGGCGTGGGGCGCGTGATTGCTCGCCCCTTTGAGGGCAAGCATCCCTTTACGCGAACGTCCAGACGGCACGATTATTCCATTTTGCCGCCAAAAAGAACCATGCTGGATCTTTTGAAGGACAAGGGCCTTGACACCCTTTCGGTCGGTAAAATTTACGATATTTTTGCCGGCAAGGGCATTTCGGAAAAGCAGTATACCACCGGCAATGCCGACGGCATGGCAAAGACCATGGCACTTGTCGACCGTGATTTTCACGGCCTTTGCTTTGTCAATCTCGTGGATTTCGATATGTTGTACGGCCACCGCAACGATGCGGCAGGCTATGCCGGGGCGCTTACGGAATTTGATGCCTGGCTGGCGACCTTTTTGCCAAGGCTTCACGCCGATGACCTGCTTGTGATCACCGCCGACCACGGCTGTGACCCGAAAACCCCCTCCACCGATCATTCTCGCGAGGACACGCCGATGCTTATGTACGGCAAGGGCATTGCCCCCGTGGATCTCGGTACGCGCGAGAGCTTTGCTGATATTTCGGCTACCGTTCTTGAGGCACTCGGCGTGGATAAAGAGGATACCGCAGGACAAAGCTTTTTGTCCCTGTGCTTGAAAGGGGAGTGAAAATATGACCGATCTTGAATTGATGACCGCGGCCGAAAAGGCAAGGGAATGCGCCTATTCTCCCTATTCCGATTTTAAGGTTGGCGCGGCACTCCTGACAAAGAGAGGGAAGGTCTACGTCGGCTGTAACATTGAAAACGCATCCTTCACGCCTACGGTCTGCGCCGAGCGCGTTGCCTTTTTCGAGGCCGTCAAAAACGGCGAGCGCGACTTTGCGGCCATTGCCATTGTCGGCGGCAAGTCAGGGGACAATCCCACCTTTTGCGCGCCTTGCGGCGTCTGCCGTCAGGTGATGGCAGAATTTTGCCAAAAGGATTTCCGCATTCTGCTTGGAACGAAGGATGACTTTAAAGTGTATTCTTTCGGAGATGTTTTTCCCCTGGCTTTTTCACCTTAGGATTTGAAGTGAAAATATATAGTCATATATAGTAGAGAAACAAAGGCAATAATGAACGATTTTTTGAAAATGATATTAAACAGACTAAGCGATGCTATTCCGCTTGCTATTATGGCGGTCATGCTTTGTGCGATTGGTATAGGCGTGGCTTATTTACTGTTCAAGAAAAAATATAAGGACACAAGGAA
>JAGAUC010000072.1 GCA_017621015.1 Clostridia bacterium
TCCCCAAAAAGTTTTGAGGGGGTGTGGGGGTACTTTTTCAAAAGTACCCCCGCGCGTCCCTCCCCGACAAATCAAAATTTGAAGCAAAAAAAGGGGGCTGAGTCCGTTTGGACTCAGCCCTGATTTTATTTAGCGACCTTATCGTACGCGAGGGAGATGTTGTCAAAGAAGAGTTCGAAGCCGTTTCCGTTTTTGGTCGCGTTGTAGGTTGCTCTTGAGAAAGCAAACTGGAGGAAGTTGGTGAAGGACGCCGTCGAGGTGAGCGAGAATAGCTCGGTTTCGCTCATATCCGCGCCGCTGACCGTGCAGCTGATGCGCTTGGTTCCGGGATCCAGGTGGATGCGGAAGGTGTAGTCCTTACCGGGGTCAAGCACCAGCTTTTTATCCGGGGAGTTCTTGCCGTTGACAACGGCCTTGCCGTCCTCCGTGGCTCTGAGCTCAACGGCGAAGCCGAGGTCGCCGCCGTTGGCGTTGTGCATCAGGTTGACAAAGACGTAGTTGTTGCCCGAATTGGCCGCGCTGAAGGACAGCTTGCCCGTGTAGGAGAAGTCATACGAGAGCGTAATGCGGCTGATGCGGCTTCCGTCCTCATCAACGCCGTCAAACAGCGCTGCGACGTGCGGGTTATCATTGGCGGTAGCCAAATGCAGGCCGTCGGTCGTCGAGACCTTGAATTTTCCGTCCACCAGCATGGCCTCGGTAATCTTGGAGATGCGGAAGATGGGATTCCAAAGAGAGGTCTTATCCGTATAATCCAGCTGACCGATCACGATATGCTTTGCCTCCTGCGAGGTGTAAGTGCCGCCGCACTCGGAGCAGGTGTAGCGGAACCACTTGTCTGCCTCGAGGATCTCATCGGTAACGATGGCGGTCTTTGTGAAGGAGTGCTCACAGTAGTAGTCGGTGTTTACCGCCGAGGTGTCGACCGAGGTGGCCGTATAGCTGAGTGTGAGATTGTCCATGTAGATCGCGCCGTTCTCGGGGGCGATGTACTGCTGAGAGCGGGTAAGGAAGATGGTGCCGAGATTGGAGATGCTCTGTGCGGGCTTGTAGTTGTTGGTCAACACAGCGGGCTGAATGCCGTTGCCCGAAAGCGTTACGCTGGCGGTGTTTTCCTTGAGGTTGATGGTGACGGTAATACGCCAATCTCTGTCGGAGGCAATGATGGCCTCGCCGTTCTCGCCGTAAACAACAAGCGCACCCTCGTCCTGCTTCAGATAGACGTTGATCAGCTGGTTGCTGGCAGGATCACGCCAGCTGAAAACCGTTCTCAGGCCGGAGTCGATCGAGGCAGGCATGGTTCCCGTGTAGGAAAGGTCAAAGGCAAGCTCGATGATGTCAAAGGTTGCACCGCCGTACGAGCCGTCCAGCATATCGTAAAGGATCACGTTGCCGCCGTCGCCGTCCTTGTCGATATAGGCGTGCGTATTAACGGTGGAGAGGCGGAATTTGCCGTCTATGCAGGAGGCGGAGCCGCCGCGAACCGAGATGCTGTTACCCGTCCAGGAGGTGAAGTCGTTGGTGGCCACGGTTTGAGATCCGGACACAAGCTTGGCACCGCATGCGCAGACGCCGTCCGTAAAGAAGTGGCCGCTTTCGTGGTTGGCGATCACCTTTTTGAGGTTGACATCACCGCAGGAGCAGGCAAACAGCTCATAGCCCTCGCCCACGGGATCGTCCTTGGCCGTTACCACGCCGGTGGAAACGTTGTAGGTGTGAGGCAGGAGAGCAAGCTCCTCCTTCTCGGTGTATTCACAGTTTGCGCACTTGTATTCCCTGTAGCCGGGAACGGTACAGGTGGATTCCTTGATAAACGTAGGCTCGGTGGGGATCTCGTGATCGCCGAGCGGCAGAGAGACGGTTACGATCTCGCCGCAAAGAACGCAGGTGTGCTTTTCATAGCCGGCCGTTACGCAGGTCGAGGGCGCAGCCTCGACGGTATCCGCAAACAGCAGGTGTCCCACCGTGTCACAGTCCTCGCGAGCAAGGAAACGCCCGCAGAGAATGCAAAGGAAGCCGTCCTCCGCGGCGGAGAAGATGTGCGTGCAAAGATCGCGGTCATCCACCGTACTCTCGTCGAGAGTCAGCGCAGTGGATACAAACGCCATGTTATCAACGGCGATGGTATAGTCCTCGCCCTCGCCGACACCAAAGGCCGCACGCGAAAGGCCGATCTGCTTGGTGGTGGCCAGCGTCTGGCTTACCTTCTTGTCGTAAAGCGTTACCTTTTCGGCAAGATCACCGCCCTCCACGGTTGCCTTCAGCGAGTTGGTGGCGGGAAGGAGAATAAAGCTTACCTTGTAGGTCTCGCCGGCGGTAAGAATTGTCTTTTCGCCCTTGGCTCCGTCATAAAGAGCCAGGTGGCCCTCAGCGTCGGTGCCGAAGTAAATGGAGGCGAGGAAGTCCTTATCACCGAGAATGTTGATGAAATTAAGGTTCTTGTTATAAGCGCCCGTGTAGGTCAGATCAAAGGTGATGGCAAAGCTTTCGATGGGCTCGCCGTTGGCATCCACGCCGCTCAGCGCCTTGGAAAGCACGGGGTTAGCGGCATAGTGCAGGAAGTGCTGTCTCCAGCTGTTTGAAACCGCCCACTTGCCGTCCGTTACCGTGAGGGTGGTGTCAAAGGCGATGTTTTCTCCGACCTTGTCCGTGGTGAAGTCCATCGTGCCCACCGTGGTCTTGATGCCGCTTGCCTTGGCGCCGCAAGCGCACAGATAGCTGCCGTCCGTCTGCTCGGTAAAGCAGTGTCCGCTTTCGTGGTTGGCGGGAGCCAGGATCATTTCCTTACAGTCGCGGCAGCCCAGAAGCTCGTAGCCGGGCTGGTTATAGAGAGAGGATGTCTCAAAAACGGTGGTTGAGTACATAAAGGTGTGGTCGGAAAGGGGAAGCGTCTCGGAGACCTCCTCGCCGCAGATCAGGCACGCGTAGGTTGCCGTGCCCTCGGTCACGCAGGTCGAGAGGAGCAGGGTCGTAGGCTCCTTAGCAAAGATGTGCTCACCCACAAGCTCGCAGGCCTGTGTCTCAAGAAGGCGTTCACATACCGAGCAGGTCGTATGGATCCACTGCTCCTCCGCGGGGTGGTAAAGGTCCACCACGCTCTCGGTGATGAAATCGTGATCGCAGTAGACCACGTCCTCGGTCGAGGTGGGATCAAAGACCAGCGCCATAAGGTCGATGGACATATTGTCCACGTAAATGGCGTAGTCCTCGTTCTCGCCGCAGGCAAACTCGGGACGTGCGAGACCGAACTGCTTGGAGGTGGAAAGCGTCTGGCTTGCCGTGACCTCAAAAAGCGTGACCCTCTCGGCAAGGTCACCGCCCTCGACGGTTGCCTTGAGCACGCCGGTGCTCGGGACGAGAATGTATTTTACAAGATAGGTCTCGTCGGCAGTAAGCACGGTCTTTTCTCCCTTGGCACCGTCATAGAGGGCCAGATGTCCCTCGTCGTCCGTGCCGAAATAGATGGAGGCTAAGAAGCCGGAATTTCCCAGCAGATTGAGGAAATTCAGATTCTTTTCATAGGTTCCCGTGTATGCCAGCTCAAAGGAGATCACGATCTCCTTTACGAGGTTGCCGTCCGCATCGGTTCCGGTCAGCGCCGTGGCAAGGTCGGGGTTTTTGTCATAGTGCAGGAAAGCCTGCTGGGTGCTCTGCGATACCACCCATTTGCCGTCCGCCACCTTTACGCCGTTGGAAACGACAATGTTTTTGCCCTGCGTGCCGGACGCGAAGTCCATCGTGCCGAGCGTGGCCGTCGTGGCATTGGCGATCGCGCCGCACGCGCAAAGGCCGCTTCCGTCCTCCTGCGTCACAAAGAAGTGGCCGCTTTGGTGGTTGGCATCGACCTTGGTCATCCAGATGTCGCACGTCTCGCACACCAGAAGCTCAAAGGCATCTCCCGCGCGGAGCGCACTTGTCGGGAAAATGGCGGCGGAGACCGTAAAGGTGTGCGGCGTCTGGGGGATCAGCCGTCTCTCGGTCTCTCCGCAGCTTACACATTTATAGACATCGTAGCCGGCAACCGCACAAGTGGCGGGAACCGTGTCGATCAGAGCCCACGCGTGACCGAGTGCGGCCTCACCCTCAAGCTCGTACATCTCGCCGCACGAGCAGACGTACATTTTGGTGCCGGCGGTCGTACAGTTCGGGAAGGTCTGTGTCATAGTAAACTGATGCCTGTGCCCCTCGCCGGCCGGCGTGGTCTCCGCAGGCGTGGTCTCCTCGGGCTCGGTCGCCGCCGGCTCGCTCTCGCTCGGGAGCGTTTCGTCGGGGAGTGTTTCCTCGGGGAGCGTCTCCTCGGGAACCGTACCCTCGGGCTCGGTCTCCTCGGGCGTGGTCACCTCGGGTTCTGTATCCTCAGGGGTCGTTACCTCAGGGACGGTCGTATCGGGTGCCGTTGTGTCTGCGGGATCCTTGCCGCAAGCGGCAAAAGACACGACAAGCGCCAGCACCAAAAGTGCTACCGTCAAACATCTTGTCAGTGAGTTCTTCATAAGGTTGACTTTCTCCGACTTGTTATTTATGTATGCAAAACGCGTCGGAACGTCTCGCAAAATGTATACACAGTTATTTTACCACGCCTTTTTTATTTTTTCAATAGTTTTTATAAATAAATTGAAGTTTATCCGTGAGATATCGTCTGCTGGGGATACGGTCGCTTTTTGTAAAAATCTACGCAAAAA
>JAGAUC010000073.1 GCA_017621015.1 Clostridia bacterium
CAAGATGGGTCTGAAGGAGGATCCGCAGAACTTCCTTCTTATGCACTCGATGGGTGTTAACGTTTCCGGACAGATCGCGTCGGTTATCGCGGGCGGTCTGATCCTCAAGTTCTTTGAAGTCATTTAAGGAGTGTGCAGAATATGAAAAACAGAAACCTTGCTCTTGTTATCGCGATCCTGATGATCGCCACTCTGCTCGCTCCCATGTGCTTTGCCGACGAGCTTGAGCTTCCCGTTGTGGGTATGGAGGCCGAGGAAAACGTGCTTTTGATCGCTCCCGACGAAAAGGGTGCAGACGACGTGGCCGATGCTCCCGCTCCCACAGTCGGTGCAACCGACGCGGAATATGCTAAGGACCTTGGCACAGACGCTGAGGACGCCCCCAAGATGATCTTCAAGCCGATGAACTTTGTAGACAACCTCTACTATATGGGCCTGGGTATGCTGGGCATCTTCGTTGTGATCGGCGTGATCATTCTGGCAACCGCCGCTCTCAACAAGCTTTTCAAGGAAAAGAAGAGCGAATAAAAAATCAAACAGAAAAGGACAGAGAAAATTCTCTGTCCTTTATTTTTATTCGGATAACAGCTTTTCCACAGCCGCAAGCTTGACGCATACGGTCAGGACCATCATCGCCACGCGAAGATTGTCGTCGGACGGATATGTGGGAGCAATGCGGATGTTGTGATCGCGAAGATCGTTTCCGTAGGGATACGTCGCGCCAACCGTGGTAAGCTTAACGCCGGCATCAAGCGCCAGCTCATACGCCCTTCTTGCACAGCCATCCATCGTGTAAAGGCTAACAAAGTAGCCGCCCTTGGGATTGGTCCAGGTGGCCGCGCCGCTGTCCCCGATCTCACGCGCAAGAATGTCCAGCACGATCTCACACTTGGGACGAATCAAATCGGCAAGCACCATCATATGCTTGCGGATGTTGTCGGCATTCTTGAAATATTTGACGTGGCGGATCTGGTTGATCTTATCGTAACCAATGGTCTGCACACCCATGATCGGCTTGACCTGGGCAAGGTTTTCCAAAGACGCCGCAAAAATGGCCACTCCCGAACCCGGGAAGGAGATTTTGGAGGTCGAGGCAAAGTAGAACACGCGGTTCTCGGTGCCGTATTTCTTACACTCCTTGAAAATATCCAGCAGCGTGTCGCGGTCATCCTCGTAAAGATCGTGGATGACGTAAGCGTTGTCCCAGAATATGCGGAAGTCGGGCGCGGCGGTCTTCATTGAGGCCAGGCGCGTCACCGTCTCATCCGAGTAGGTCACGCCGTCGGGATTGGAATACTTCGGGCAACACCACATACCGCGAATGCTCGCGTCAGCCGCACAAAGTGCCTCCACCGCGTCCATGTCAGGGCCGGTGGGCGTCATATCCACCGTGATCATCTCAATGCCAAGCGATTCGCAGATGGCGAAATGGCGGTCATATCCGGGGGACGGACAAACAAACTTGATCTTCTTCTCGCGGCACCACGGACGCTCACTTCCCACAACGCCGTAAAGCATAGCGCGTGCAACCGCGTCGTACATGAGATTCAGCGAGGAATTTCCCGCCACAAAAAGATTATCCTCGGGAATGTCCAAAAGCTCGGAAAACAGCTTCTTGGCCTCGGGCACACCGTCGAGAAGTCCGTAATTTCTATAGTCGATCCCGCCCTCTGTCGAGCGGCAATCCTCATTTTTGGAAATGCAATCCAGCATTCCCGTCATCAGATCCAGCTGCTTGTGGCCGGGCTTTCCGCGCGAGAGGTCAAGAGAAAGACCCTTTTGGCGATAGCCCTCATATTCAGCACACAGTTTTTCCTTTTGCTCGAGCAGCTCCTGCTTGCTCATCAAAGAATAATTCATGAAAAGCTCCTTTGAATTTTGTCAGATAAAACAACAACGCGATCATTATACCACACTCCACCCAAAAAAGCAAGAGATAATTTAAATTTCTGCAAAAATAACCGAATTATTTTGACTTTTCCCAGAATTTTCGGGCTATTTCTGCAAGAGAAGCAGGATTTCCTGCATATTTCAGGTGTTCCCAGTGCTTAGGAAAGAGCTTTTGATAGGTCGGTGTGCCGTATCGGTCGTCAATGAGGACCACGATTCCCTTGTCCTCCTCACGGCGAATGACTCGCCCTGCCGCCTGCAAGACATTATTCATACCCGCATAGGTATAGGCATAGGCAAAGCCGTCGTCATAGCGATTTTGGAAGTAATCGCGCATAATGTTTCGCTCGCTGGACAAACCGGGCAAGCCGGTACCCAGAATGATGCTTCCGATCAGGCGGCTTCCCGGCAGATCCACGCCCTCGGAAAAGCTACCGCCCAGCACGCAAAAGCCAATGCGCATCTTGCCGCTGTCCTCCGGGAAAGCGGCCAGGAACGCCTCCTTTTCCGCCAGATTCATTCCCTTCTTCTGCACGATGGTGCATACGTCGGGATACTTTTTCACAAAGGCCTCGTGCACCTTTTCCAGATAGCTGTAGGACGGGAAATACACCATATAATTTCCCCGCTTGGCCGAGACAGCCGCGGCAATGTAGGTGGCCGCCTTTTTGTAGGTCTTGTCGCGATCCTCAAAGCGCGTGCTCAGGCTATCCACCGCCGCCACGCACAGATTTTCTGCCTCATACGGCGAGGAAAGCTCCAGAAATACCGAGCTTTTATCTCCGCCCAACAGATCGGAAAAATAGGAGAGCGGTGTCAGCGTTGCCGAGAAAAGCACTGAGGCACGTCCCACATCCAGCATCTCACCCACTACCTCCGACGGGTCGATGCAGATCAGTGAAATCTCGGTCTCGTCCGCCTCCTCTTCAATATAGGTAACGAATTTTTCATCGTAGCGCGCAAGGATCGCCGCATACCTTTGCATCTCGCGCGAAAAATCATTCACAAGATCGTAAAGCGCATGCTCGTGATTGGCGCGAAGCCACGCCACAAGCTTTTCGTGAAGCCTCAGAACCTCGGTGTCAAAATGCTCGGCTCTCGCCTGCCCGATATAATAGCCCACGCTCTTGCCGTTTTCCACGGTCTGACGGTTTTCGCGACAAAGCTCGGAAAGAGCCCCGGCCGCCGCAACAAGCGGCGCGAAGGCTTTGCCGAGTGCCGGATCCTCCCCATTCACCACATTGTACGTAGCCTCAATGCGCGAGCGCGAGAAGGTCGCGGTAAACATACCGCGCGCGCGGTCAACCAGATTGTGTGCCTCGTCAAGCAGAAAAATATATTCGCCAAAGCGCCCGTCCGAGCAAAAATAACGCCTTAAGCGCACAATGGGATCAAACAGATAATTGTAGTCACAAATGATGATATCGCAATATTCCGAGAGCGACAGCGAAAGCTCATACGGGCAAACGCGGTACTTTAAGGCGGTCTCGCGGATCACCGAGGAATAGTACCCGTTCTGCTTTGCAATAAGCTCACGGATGGCCTCCTGCATACGCGGCGCGTCACCTCTGAGATACGAGCAATCACGCTCGTTACAGTATTTGCCGTTTCCCCGATTGCCATGGCACATTCCCTCCTTGGCGCCAAGCACGATGGTACGAAGGCGCGCGCCCGCCTCAAACAGCTTGCCGGCCGTTTGATAGGCCTCAAGCGAGGTACTGGTTTTGGCGGTCAGATAAAAGATTTTGTCGCAAAGTCCCTCGCCAAACGCGCGGACGGCGGGATACAGCGCCGATACGGTCTTTCCGATGCCGGTCGGTGCACAGGCAAACAGCTTCTTGCCCTTGCGCATCACCGTCATGGCGCGGCGGATCATTTCCTCCTGCCCCTCGCGGATCTCGGCATACGGAAACGGAGCGCTTGCAGCGCTTGGACGGATCGTTTTTTCGCGCTCGATCAGCATATTCACACGGAACGCGAGCAAGGAAAGCAGCGTCTGTGCCGTCCCCTCCAGCGCCTCATAGGACTCTTTTTTCACGGTGGTCTTGATCTCCCCGTCCGTACGGCTGACCAGAATCAGACGAACGGTGATCTCACGTGCCCCCTCGCGCTTAGCCAAAAGAAAGGCGAGAAGCTGGGAAAGCACCTTCCATTCGCGCTTGCCACCGCTGCGAAGCTCCCTGGGATCGGCCATGCGAATGACGTCAACGCCCCATTTTCCGTTCTCACAAAAAACGCCGTCGGCGGTGCCAAAAAGCTCAAAGGCGGCACTGCAGGTCTGCACCGTCTCACGCAGATCCGCACCGCGAATATAGCCCTTCGGGAAAAGATCGCTTGCGTTTTCAAAAAGGCGCTCGTCAGGGGGCGCCCCCAGCGGGGAGCCCCCTCCCGCAAGCTCAATAAGCTCGGATAAGGAGAATTCTGCCGTATGATCCAATGTGCGGTATTTCATAGCCTTCTCCTTTCCCTGTATTTATATCCAGTATATCATGAAATCCCCTTTTCGTCAATGAGAAAGCCGTATTTTTGCCTTTTTTCCAACATTTGAGGGGTTACATTTTACGAAAAAATGACTATAATGTTAAGGTGACAGTAGATATACGAACCCGTTTATAAAAGGCATATTTTGTGCC
>JAGAUC010000074.1 GCA_017621015.1 Clostridia bacterium
AGAAGGAGATCTATATATGAAAACCATTCTTTTTCAAGGCGATTCCATTACCGATTGCGGTTGGGACAGAAAAAATCCCGCCTCGCTCGGCAATGGATATGCTCTCTTTGTTTCCGCGGAGCTTGGACATGACGCTCCCGGTGAATACACCTTTTATAACCGCGGCATCAGCGGAAACCGCATCCTGGAGGTCTATGCGCGCATCAAAGCAGACATCATCAATCTGAAGCCCGATTATATGAGCCTTCTGATCGGTGTAAATGACGTGTGGCACGAGATCGCATATAAAAACGGGGTCGACGCCGAAAAATTTGAAAGGATTTACACGATGCTTCTTGAAGAGGTGCTTGCGGCACTTCCCGATATCAAAATTATGCTGATCGCGCCCTTTGTAGCCAAGGGCTCTGCCACGGACGATACCGAGGAAAAGCCAAACCGTCTTGAGACCTTCCGCGTGGAGGTCGGCAAGCGCGCCGAGGCTGTGGATCGGATCGGCAAGAAATTTAATCTTCCGGTGATCCACCTCCAGGAGAAAATTGACGCCGGCATCGCCCGGAACGGTGATCCTGCGTATTGGCTTCGCGATGGCGTTCATCCAACCCCCTACGGTCATGAGCTGATCGCACGTGAATGGATCCATACCTTCAAAAATCTTTGATCATAAAACAGCCGTGCACCTTCTGCACGGCTGTTTTATATACGACTGACAGGATGACAGGTTCTTGCCTGTGCCCCTCTGGATATCAATGCCTGTGTGGCGATTTCCGCCTCGACATCATTGTGGAAAAGCCCGAAAACCGAAGGGCCGCTTCCGCTCATCATAGCAGCAAAAGCACCATGTTCCAACAGGATGGCCTTGGCAATTTCAACCGAGGGACGAAGCGTACCAATGACCTCCTCAAAAACATTGAAAAAGCCGAGTGACGCCGCTTTGGCATCGTTTTGCTTCATACCGTCCAAAAGCGTTTGAAGATCCTTCGTTCGGACACCTCGCGCCTGAAAGTTATCGTATTTTTCATCCAGAAGCCGGTAGGCCTCCGGCGCGGAGATCCCCTCGCCCAGCTTTGCACACACGATCGCACAATCCGGAAAGCTACATTCACAGTCCGAAAGCGCCTCACCAATGCCGCGAGCCAACTTCGTACCTCCCAAAAGGCAAAACGGAACGTCTGCGCCAATGCCTTTGCCAAGCTCCAGAAGCTCGCTTATGGAAAGACGGTTATCAAACAGCCGATTCATTCCCCGAAGCACCGCAGCGGCATCTGCGCTTCCGCCCGCCATTCCGGCCGCCACGGGAATGCATTTTTCTATGCGGATATCTACTCCGTCCGATGCTGACACGGTCTTCAGGTAGCTCTCGGCGGCGCGGTAAGCAACGTTATCTCTTCCGCTTGGAATGTCATGCGAATCCACCGACAATACTATCTCGCTTGATACATTTTTTCCTATGTAGATGTTGTCGCACCAATCTACAGTCTGCATCAGGCTGACAATACCGTGATACCCGTTTGGAAGCTTGTTTTCAATATCAAGAAAAAGATTCAATTTTGCATAGGCTTTTTCCAAAATCATCAAAATCTCCCCTTTCCACCAAAATTGTATCATATTCACGCGAAAAAGGAAAGAGATTTCGGAAAAAAAGATAAATATTAACATTTCTAACTATTGACGGAGAACAAAAAAAGAGATATAATAATATCATTAATCGATATTTTCATCAAGGAAGGATAAGGAATGTTTGATTTTAACGACAAGAAGAAAAAAATAATCACCATCTGCGCTTCGGTATACGCGGTTTTGGTGCTTCTTTTTGTGCTGATTGTAAACTTTGATAAGTTCAGCGCCTGGGGACAGTGGATCAACGATAAGTTTGACGTGTTCTCCCCGATCATTATCGGCGCCATACTGGCTTATCTTTGCGCCCCGTTGGTACGCCTCTTCCGCAACGTCATTTTGAAAAAAATGAAAAACAACCGAGCCAAGCGCGGTTTATCCATTTTGTTTACTTACATTTGCGTGCTTGGTCTTGTTTTTGCCTTTGTCGCCTTGATCATTCCCCAGCTCTTAAGTAGCGCCGAGGAATTTCTCAAGAAGATGACGGACGGAACGTATCTAAACAATGCCATTGAATCGGTAAACAGCATTTTGAACAAGCTCCTGTCTGCCAAGGGCGACGAGCAATTTGAATTTATCGAAAAGCAGAAGATCATCGAATACATCCGCAGGTTCTTTGACAACTCCGGTGCGATCTTCCAGCAGCTTGGCAACTTTGTTTTGGCATATGCCTCCAACTTTGTGATCAGCATCAAAAACATTTTCCTTGGCTTCTTGATCTCCATCTATTTCCTGATCTTCAAGGAAAGGATCTCGGCACAAACCAAGAAGTTAATGCTTGCGATTTTCCCCAAAAAGCGGTATGAATCGCTTGCCTCCTGGGTTTCGTATGCCGACAGCACGTTTGGCGGATTTGTTGTGGGCAAGCTGATCGATGCCCTGTTTATGACGGTTGCTTGCTCGATCGTGTTTGGCATTGCCGGCATTCCCTATACCATTCTGATTTCGGTCATCATCGGTATTTCCAACATCATTCCCTTCTTTGGCCCCTTTATCGGTGCGATTCCCTCAGGCTTTATCGTCCTGATTGCATCGGACACCTCAAAACTCCTTTTATTTGTTGTTTTGCTGCTTCTCATTCAGCAGTTCGATGCAAACGTTATGGAGCCTAAAATCGTGGGTGACAAGACCGGTCTTACCTCGCTCGGCGTTATTGTAGCCGTCCTTATTATGAGCGGATATTTCGGAATTCTCGGCACCTTCTTCGGGGTACCGATCTATGCGATTCTCTGTTCGATCATTAGAAGCCTGGTAGACGGCGGCCTGAAAAAGAAGGAGCTTTCCACCGATCTTGCCGACTATTATCCGGAAAACTCCCTGGTCGATCCCCGAGAGCAAAAGCCAAAGAAAAATCTTTTCAAATGGTTAGGCTCTCTCTTTATGCTTCTTTGGGGTAAGATCAAGCAGTGTGCAAGTAAGCGTAAAGAAAAGAAACTTAAAAAACAAGAAGAGCGAAATCAAAACGACCAATAATCTGTCTTTTTCTGTGTGGAGGTTTAATAAAAAATGTCAGAAAATATGAAAAAAGGAAGCATTTCCGTAGAAACACAAAATATATTCCCTGTCATCAAGCGCTGGCTTTATTCTGAGAAGGATATTTTCCTGCGCGAGATCGTTTCCAACGCCACCGATGCCATCACCAAGATGAAACGCCTCATGTCGCTGGGACAGATCCCGTCGACAGACTAAGCGTATCGTATTGATGTCATTCTTGACAATGATGAAAAAACCATCACGGTAAGCGATAACGGAATTGGTATGTCCGAGGAGGAGCTGACCAAATACATCTGCCAGATCGCACTCTCGGGTGCCGTGGATTTCATTCAGAAGTATGAGGACAAGGGCGACGCCGCGGCCGGCGGTATCATCGGTCATTTCGGTCTTGGCTTCTATTCCGCCTTTATGGTAAGCGAAAAGGTAGAGATCATCACCAAGTCCTATACCGACGCGCCTGCCGTGCACTGGAGCTGCTCGGATGCCGACGAATACGAGATCGAGCTCACAAGCCGTCCCGAGGGACGCGGAACCACCATTGTCATGCACATCGCCTCCGACGAGGAGGAGTATCTGAACGCCTTTAAGCTTCAGGGAATCCTGAACAAATACTGTGCCTTTATGCCCATCGAGATCTTCTTCCGTGAGGTCGGCGAGGAGAACAAGGAGGAAGAGGGTGCAGAGGAAAAGCCGCTGAACGACACCACACCGCTTTGGCAAAAGCCGGCATCGGAGTGCACGCCCGAGGAATACAACGCCTTCTACAAAAAGGTGTTTGCCGATTACCGCGATCCCCTTTTCTACATTCACATCAACGCCGACTATCCGCTTAATTTCAAGGGAATTCTCTATTTTCCCAACATCGCCAGCGAGTTTGAGTCGCTGGAGGGACAGGTCAAGCTGTATTATAACCAGGTGTTTGTCGCTGACAACATCAAGGAGGTAATTCCCAAGTATATGCTGATGCTGAAGGGTGTTCTGGATTGCCCCGAGCTTCCCCTTAACGTATCCCGAAGCTATTTGCAGACCAATTCCTATGTCTCCAAGGTTTCTGCGCACATCGTAAAAAAGGTGGCTGACAAGCTCAATGCCCTTTGCAATACCGACCGCGAAAACTACGAAAAGATCTGGGAAGGCATCAAGGTATTTGTAGAATACGCCTGCATCCGTGACAAGAAGTTCTACGACCGTGTCAAGGATTCCCTGCTTCTCAAGCTGACCGATGACACTCACGTCACCGTCAAGGATTATCTGGAGGCGGCCAAGGAAAAGCATGAAAACACCGTTTATTACACCTCGGACAAGGCTCTTCAGGCGCGTTATATTTCTCTCTTTGAGGAGCAAGGCATCAAGGTGGCCTCCTTCGACAAGGCAGTGGAAACGCAATTTCTTTCTGCGCTTGAGCAGCATATGGAAACCGTCAAGTTTGTCCGTGTGGACGCTGACGTGGCTTCCGCACTCAAATCCGAGGAATCGACCGAGGAAAACGAGGATCTCGTTGCACTTTTCCGCAAGGCAAGCCAAAACGAACAGCTGAAGGTAAAGACCGAAGCACTCAAATCTGCCAAGACCCCCGCCATCCTTAATCTGGACGAAAACGCCAGACGCTTTGAGGATATGATGCGGATGTATAACAACGCCGATATGCCTACTTCCTTCTCAAAGGAGGGCGAAACGCTGGTGCTTAACACCACCTCGCCGCTTATCTCCAAGCTGATCTCCGACCTCAAGGAGCAAAACCATGAGCACGCCGAAAAGCTGGCCGCACACATCTACCGATTGTCGGTGATCTCTCAAAGTCGCCTGACTGCCGAGGAAATGCAGACCTTCCTTGACGAGAGCTTTGCACTTCTGGAGGAGATCTGATGAGGCACATTGAATATTGCCCCCAGGGCGTATGCTCCCGAAAAATCGAGATCGACGTCGAGGATGGAATCATTCAAAGCGTGAGCTTTACGGGCGGCTGCTCCGGTAACACGCAAGGGGTCTCCCGTCTGCTTGTAGGAATGCGCGTAGAGGACGCCATCGAACGTCTGGACGGCATCCGTTGCGGCTTCCGTCCCACGTCCTGTCCCGATCAGCTGGCAAAGGCCCTCCGGAAAAGCCTTGAGAACTGATTTTTTTACCATTTTATTTATAATTTGCAATAAAATTGTTGACAAAGGATGAATTCGGTTGTATAATAAATATAATTGATAGAGGCGCGAGCTTGATCAGTACTCTGCCAAAACGGTGATACAGCACCGCAGAGAAAAGGCAAGATCGCCGAAGCAAATCGCTTTCTGCTTGGAGCAATTTGCTGGGTCGTCGCAAAATATGCGCCGGTCTGTCACAGTTTGTGGAGCGCTATCGGATTTACATACCGTTTTGTTCGAAGTATGGGAGCCGTAGCCAAGCTATGTCTCCCATTTTATTTTGTAAGCAAAAAAGCTGACTATAAAAAACCAAGAAAGGAATTTTTGCAGTATGAAACGCAAAATCATTCTCAACGCGGTTATAGTTGCAATCATGTTGGCTCTGTTCATCGTGCTTTCCCTCATCGTAGACAACGGCGCTGTGGGACAGTATATGGACGCCGACGGATTCATTATGACCGAAGAAGAAGTGGCGGCATACGTAGCCGATGGCGGTGACCTCGAGGAGCTCTCGACGGTGGATACCCCCTACTACGCTACATACCTTGCCCTTCTGCCCCCCGTCATCGCCATCGTTCTGGCGCTGATCACCAAGGAGGTATTCTCCTCTCTGTTCCTCGGTGTGCTCTCGGGCGCACTCCTGGCCAACAACTTTAACCCGGTTGGTACGCTGACCACCATTGTAAGCGACGGCTTTATCGCGTCGGTTGCCGATGCTTGGAACGCAGGTATCCTTATGTTCCTTGTGCTTCTGGGTATGATGGTCGCTCTGATCAACAAGGCAGGCGGCTCCCGTGCCTTTGGTGCGTGGGCTGAATCGCACGTCAAGACCCGCGTCGGTGCACAGCTTGCCACCTTCGCTCTCGGCGTACTGATTTTCGTTGATGACTACTTCAACTGCCTGACCGTTGGTAGCGTTATGCGTCCGGTTGCGGATAGCAAGAACGTTTCGCGTGCTAAGCTCGCGTACCTCATCGACGCTACCGCCGCTCCCGTTTGCATGATCGCTCCCATTTCCTCGTGGGCGGCTGCTGTTGCGGGCGTTGTGGTTTCGGTAAACGGTCTTTCCCTGTTTATCAAGGCCATTCCCTACAATTTCTACTCGCTTCTCACCATCGTTATGATCCTCTTTATCACGCTGGCTAAGTTCGATTACGGACCTATGAAGAAGCACGAGAAGAACGCCCTGAACGGCGACCTCTTCTCCGAGGGTGAGCGCCACACGGGCGACGGCGAGGAGGCCGAGTACAACGCAAAGGGTCGCGTGATCGATCTGGTTCTTCCCGTTGTATTCCTCATCATTGCCTGCATCATTGGCATGATCTACACTGGTGGCTTCTTTGACGGCGAGACCTTTGTAAACTCCTTTGCAAACTGTGATGCTTCGGTTGGTCTGGCTCTCGGCTCTGCCGTTGCCGTTATCTTCACGGCCATCTACTTGATCGCGCGCCGCGTGATCTCCTTCAAGGATGCTATGGCTTCGCTTCCCAAGGGCTTCTGCGCTATGGTTCCCGCCATCCTTATCCTTTGCTTCGCTTGGACGCTGAACGGCGTAACCGGTACGCTTGGCGCTGCCGTATACGTTCACGACCTTATGAAGGGTGCGGCTGCCGGACTTACCATGCTCCTGCCCGCCATCATCTTCCTGGTGGCTTGCTTCCTTGCTTTTGCTACCGGTACCTCGTGGGGTACGTTCGGTATTCTTATCCCGATCGTTACTGCCATCTTCCAGGTTGGTGCAGACGGCTCGATGCCCGAGCTGATGGTTATCGGTATCTCGGCTTGCCTTGCCGGTGCCGTTTGCGGTGACCACTGCTCGCCCATTTCGGATACCACCATTATGGCTTCCGCAGGTGCTCAGTGCAACCACGTAAATCACGTGTCCACACAGCTTCCCTACGCCATCACCGTAGCGGCTGTATCCTTTGTCTGCTTTATCCTTGCCGGCTTCATTCAGAACTGGCTGATCTGCCTTCCCATCGGTATCGTGCTTATGATCGCAACTCTGCTTGTGATCAAGGCCATCACCGCTAAGGCTGACAAGCAGTAAACACAAAAACATTTGCGACGTGACCTTGGTCACGCCGCTTTTTCTATGAAATCATTTTGTAACTCCGCCGGCTCCTCCGCCCCCACGGTGTCCATGTTTACGGCGGCAAGTGCCAGCGCCACAGGCTTCTGAAGCTGGATCGGAACGTGCTTTTCCTTGGTGTTCTTAAAAAGCTGATTGAGCTCGTTCACAACCCCCTTGATCTTAAGCCGCATCTCGGTCTTACGTCTGCCCTCAACACCCTTTTTCCTCGATTCCTGATAACGCGCCGCAAGATCCCTTTGCTTCTGCTCGGCTTTCTCACGGTACGCCGCAAGCGCCTCCTTGCCCTCCTGCTTGGCTTTTTCATAGGCACGCGCCTTTTCACGCGCAAGCACGCCCTTGATGGCACCCATAGACTCAAGA
>JAGAUC010000075.1 GCA_017621015.1 Clostridia bacterium
CCTATGGTCGGTATGACCGTTGCGGTTGCCGTTGCCGTCGAGGAAGCATTCAAGGCGTAAAAACGCAAATTGTACTCATTTTATAAAAACAAAACACACTCCGATTTCGGAGTGTGTTTTTTTATCAAAATCAATTCAGAGATTGAAAATAGATGTCCAACAAACGAAGTGCCGTTTCCTTTTCTTTCGGGAAGCACGCTTTTAGGCGCGCCCAAAGCTCCTCTGCGCGAAGATCAAGCGAAGAGGCTTCTTCTGTTAAAACCTCGTCGGGAGTGATATGGAGAACGTCACAAATGCGCAAAAAGGTGTCTGTGCGCATATTTACGCTTCCTCGTTCAATGTCGGCGTAGGTACGATCGGAAAGACCGGCCGCCTCTGCCACCTCCGCTTGTGTCATGCCCATACGCTTGCGAAATACATGCAATTTATTTCCCACAACTCGAAAATCAAAAACAAGCATTATAATTCCCCCTTTTGGCTTTATATAAGAATTATAACTCCAAAAACGCTTGACAAACAGGATCAATAGGTGTATAATTATAGGAAGAATAATTCCTGAACGGGAGGGCGATTTATGATCTATTATGTGTTTAACAATAATAAACCCCTAAAGGAAGTTGGCGACAATAGAATTCTTATTGTGCATCATTGTGACAAATGCAATTTAGACTTTGTGGGCGAATGGGATTCGGCGGCTTTCATGGACAAGGACTTAGAAATGTCCAAAGAAATAACACAGTTTGCCAATAAGAAAAAATGTCTTGTTTGTAATGCAAAATTCTCAGAAATGCCCGAACATCATTGTATTAACTATGGCCGTAAAGATCGCGAGAGTATCCTGCTGTGCCATAGGCTTGCGAAAGGTTATCCGTCCTCCCGGCCTGGCGAGGATAGGAAGGACATTCTATTGGGCAATCTTGTTCTAGACGGCTCATTTCATGTTTTGCCATCAGACCAATACTGCTTAGAAAGTGATTTGTTAAACTATAACGCAGTAATTCCATCTTCCGGCGAAGAGGTACTTACGGAAATGGGGATCGGAATCATGTCTGGCGACTCATTCATTCGTAAAGATGGAAAGATGTGGCAGATATTTTTTCACGATACCACACCGGAATCATTTGTTGCAGCTCTTGGGAAAATTTTACAAAAAAACAGAAGAGAACAAGCCCAAAAGCAATTGACCGAATTAGAAAACAAATACAGCTTTGATCGTTCGCAAGATATTGAAAAGAAGTCTCAAATTGAAGACAAGGAAAAGTTGAAAGAATATCTTGGAAATCTTTTGTTGATAGAAAAAAATATTTTTTCCTTGTCCAGGCGATTGGAGGAGTTATATTTTTGGGAAATTGTTTTCAAAAAAGACGCCTTTGGTTCTGAAAAGGTTCCATTATTTTATACAAAGCAAAAACTCCAAAGAGCACTCGAACAACAGAAACGCTTAAAAGCCAAAAAAGTTGAAGATATTGAAATTAAATATCCTAAAAAGCCAACAAAACCTGAAAAGCCAACGGAACCCATTTTGGCAAAGCCGGGGATATTCAACAAAAAAAGAATTTTGGCCGAAAATGCCGCACTTACCGACAATTATCAAAGGGAATTGGAAAAATATACGTTGTCCATAGAGAAATATCACCTAGATTTAGAAAAATACAATACCGAAGTAACTCTTCTGGAAGAAAAACGGCAACAGGATCACCAGGCGGCAATCGCAAAGGCTGACCTTTCAATTACTAAAATTCAAGAAAAGCTTAAAATGGATGAAAATTCCATCCAGAATCTTCCCTCTCCCGAGAAAGCAAAACACGTTATTGTGCAGAAGGAAATCAAGACAGTTGAAGATCTTCTCAAAAAATTCTATGAAGCACGAAATCATATGTATTCGTGTGGAGTTTTGTTTGAGAAATACAGAAATTTTGTTGCTGTTTCCTCTCTTTATGAGTATTTGACCTCCGGCCGATGTGACTCGTTGACAGGACCGCACGGTGCCTACAATTTATACGAGAGCGAAATTCGGATGAATCGCGTTATTGAGCAATTAAATATGGTAATTGAATCGTTAGAAGCGATCAAGCAAAATCAGTTTATAATTTACTCCGCAATTCAAGATACCAACCTACAATTGAATCGACTTAACGGTACCACAAAACAGGTCTTTAGCGCACTGGAAACAATCAACTCCAAAATGACAAATATGGAGTCCTATCTGGATGAGATTGCCGACAATACTGCCGTCATAGCATATAACACCGAACAAACTGCCTTCTATAGCAAGAAAAATGCAGAGCTTACCGACGCAATGGGCTTTTTGGTTGCCTTAAAATAAGGAGAACAAATGACCGAAAATCAACAAAAGTATCTTAACTATAAAGAGCAATTCAAACGGCTCAACCATGCGATTGCCAATGGATTTCATTTGGAAGCCATGCGCGACTGTTTTCCAATCGAGTTACCGCCTATCGCAGAGCATTGGAACGAATCAACAAGCCGAAAGACCTACAATAAGCAAAAAACATATAAAAGGAGCGAATTTCGATCCTTTTGCTTTTCCACCCTCACCCCGGAAGCATTCAAGGCATAAAAACATCAAGGGGAGCCTTTCACAAGGCTCCCCTTTTACCTCTCAAACCTTCACAAAAACAGGACACATCATTTGGGAGAATTCCCTATGATGTGTCCCGTTTATTTTTATAAAAACAGAGAAGAATTTACAAGAAAAAGGCCGAAAATGACGGCACAAAAAGGATCTCTGAGAAAAAAACAACCGAGTTATTCCTCTTAAAGCGAAAAAACAGAAGCAAAATTCAATTTAAGAGTAATAAACTTTGGTTTATGAGTAATAACTTCGTTTTTTTGCGGAATAAGTATTGACTTTTGAATTGTGGCGTATTATAATATTATATAAGAAAGCCGGGGAGGTATGTATATGAAATTCAGCGAAGAAAAAAAAGCATCGATCAAAATGTATATTCTTGAAAAGATCGATCAGCAGACCGAGCGGCTCTCCAAGCACGTCTCCGAGGAGCTTGGCATCAGCCAAAACACGGTGCATTCCTACATCACAGAGCTTCTCGATGCCGGCATCATCAAGAAAAGCAAGCGCGGCAATTATGAGCTGGTAACGAATGTCCTTGAATACACGATGAAGCGAAGCGAGGGCGAGCTGGATCACGATACCTACGCGTATGACACCTACTTATATCCCCGTATTCAGCACCTGCCGGAAAACGTCGAGCACATCTGGAGCTACGGTGTAAGTGAAATGGTCAACAACGTCATCGATCATTCGGGCGCAGAGCAGCTTTGTTTGGTAATCGAGCAAAACTATCTTTTCACCCGAGTTATCCTCTTGGACGATGGGATCGGTATTTTCAAAAAGATCAAAGATCACTTTTCGCTCGCCACACTTGACGATGCTATTTGTGAGCTGTTCAAGGGCAAGCTTACCACGGATGCCGAAAATCATTCGGGAGAAGGAATCTTTTTTACTTCAAAGATGATGGATGCATTTTTTATCCTGTCGGATGGCAAGGTGTTTGCGGTAAACAAATACGAAAACGATTGTGTGATCGATCTTGACAAATGGGAGCGTGGGACTTGCGTATGTATGTCGCTTTCCAATTTCACCAACAAGAAGGCGGCGGAAATATTTGATCAATACGCCAACGATGACGGCGGATTTTTCAAAACACGGATCCCCATAAAAAACATCTTTGACCGATCGCCTGTATCGCGCTCTCAGGCAAAACGGGTATGTAACCGATTTGAGCAGTTCAAGGAAGTCATCGTGGATTTTGAAGGAACCGAATGGATGGGACAAGGCTTTGCTCACCAGCTCTTTGTTGTGTACGCAAAGGCGCACCCCGAAACCGTGATCAAGCCGGTCAATATGAACGAGGCCGTAGCAAATATGTATGCCCACGTTTTGGAGTCGGTATGATCGCCCCCGTTGCCGCGCCGGAAGCATTCAAGGCGTAAAGACATCAAGGGGAGCCCTTCACAGGGCTCCCCTTTTACGATTCAAAATCTTCACAAAAGGGGCGGTCATCGGCCGCCCGCTCCGACATCTCGTTTGCGGACAACACCTCGAGGCGGGCGCCTATTTGGCGCCCCTTCAACGGTGCGTCTCGCTCGTACGAGCGTAGCCACACCGCCAAGCCTCAATTTCTCAAATCCAACAACAAACCGAGGGGCGACCGATGGTCGCCCCTGCTTGATTTTTTAAATTACTCACCAAGATCCCAAAGGGGTCTTTCGGCCGCGTAGATGTGAATGTTGTCAAAATCGGTGGTTGCCATGTTGTCGCTGAAGCGAATGGAGTTGCTGGTCACCTGATCACGCGTGATACACGGCACACCGTCGGGCGGATCGTTTTCCTTGTCAAAGGTATCCGCCAGCGTCAGCGGCGCGGTGGCCACATACATATGGTCATCACTTCCGCGCTCGGCAAGGTAAATGTTCACCACGCCCGCGACCCAATCCATGGTCATCGTCACGTGATACCACTTGCCCGCATCCAGAACCACACCGGTATTTAGAACGTCTCCTGTACAGTTCTTATAGGTAACAAACTCGCCTGCCGTCACGTTCTGAAGTCCGTCGGTGGACTCGGCATTCATCTTCATATAGTACAGCCAGGAGACATCCTTGGAGCCGCCCTCGGACTCCGGCAGCCAGCCGGGCAGGATGGTAAGCAGCGACATATTGGCGCGGCGGGTGAAATCCTCCATCTTGATGTCATACTCGATCACGTATTTGTCGGTTTTCAAAAGCGCCAGGTTGTCATCCATAACAAACGTGCCGCGGTAGAAGCGCGCAAAATGATTCTCGGTTCCCTCCTCCGCAAGGATGGGACTCACGAGCAGCTCTCCCTGCACGTAGCGGAAGCCGTCAAACGAGCTTAGGTACTCCTTCATCTCCAGCTCGGTCTCAAAGTCATACTTCAAAAGAGTGGTATGCTCCACAACGCGCGTACCGTAGCCGCACAGCGAGCAGAGCTTGGAAATAATGCCGCCCTCGTTGGTCTCAACATACGCATGCGCGTCCTCACTCAAAAGCACGGTCACCTTTTGCTCACCGCACACCGTGCACACCTCGGTCCGGCTTCCGTCCTCGGTACAGCTTGCCGGAACAACGGTGGGCTCGCCGTATGCATGCGCGGTCTTTTGCTCAAGAATTCTTGAGCAGGTAGCGCATTTGGCCTCCTGAATACAGGTGGCCGGAGCCGCGGCGGTATGCGGAATGCGGTCAAGACGCTCGGACTTCTTCTCCTCGCAGCCCTCAACGCTGCAATAGTACGTTGCCTTTCCGGTCTTCAGGCAGGTAGGCTCCACGCGCGCCGACATATCCTCCGCAAACACGTGCTCGTGGTTGGGGTCATACGGAGCCGGCTCGGTGGTCTCGGGCTGCGTGTCGGGAGGTGTGGTCTCCGGCGTGTCACCCGCACAGGCCGCCAGAAGCAAAACGCCCAGGATCAAAAGGGTGATCGCCCACAAAAGCTTGGTGTTTTTCATAGTATCCTCCTTTGTAAAGTCGAGTACACCTTCATTATATCATCAGTCTGCACAAATGTCAATCCTTTTTTTAAAAGACAATCGGCCTTTTGCACAAAAAAGAGGAGCCACGGCATATGCTGTGGCTCCTTTGCATTCACCTATGATCATTCGGCCTTTTCGCCCTCGGTACCCGCTCACGTGGAGATGATGGGTCTCATCGGCGCCGGTAACAACCCCGAGGCCCGGTATGACCGCCCGGGTTGCCGTTGCCGCCCCGGAAGCATTCAAGGCGTAAGCAAAATAAAGGGTTTGGCAAGTTCTTTGTAACTTCCAAGCATCTTTCAATCAAAAAACAAGTTGGACACATCATTTTGGAGAACTCCACGATGCTGTGTCTAACTTTTTTTGAGAGGAAAACCGTATGCGAAAGTTACATTTAATAACATACAGAGCAATTCAAAAAAATGGAGTTTGCTTGACAAGCAAGCGGCTTTATGATATAATCGTTAACAATGTTTTTTAAAAAAAGAGCTCTCGTCTGAGTTGCACTTTTCCGAGTGGCGGAGCCGTTTTATCGGCGCCAAAAAGGTCTCGCTTTGCGCAACATCTGCTCTTTTATCCATTTTTCAGCCATCAACCACAAAAAGGAGGGCTTTTTATGTCATTTTCCATTTGTCCCAGAGTCAAAAACGCCAAGGCGTTTGACGGAAGCTTCCGCTTCCCTTCCCTTCGCGTTTTCACCGTCGGGCAGGGCGATCGCTTTTTCCGCGCGCTTCGCGCCTTTTGTCCCGACCTGTCCGTGGAAACGGCAACCGACAAGGATGCCAACGTGATCCTTTCGGTGGCATCGGTCTTCTCGTCTCAGAACGAATATTGCCAGCTTCGCATTCTTGGCGAGCGCATGGAGATCCGTTGTCGCGATGAGGCGGGCGCTCGCAACGCCGCCGCCATTCTCGCCCAGCTTGTCCGCCGTGACGGGGACGCATGGGTCCTTCCTTGCGGTCAGATCGAGGATTGGCCCGACGCCTCCTACCGCGCCATGATGCTGGAAAGCTCGGGACGCTCGTGGCTCTCCATGGAGCGTATCTATCTCTACGTCCGCCAAATGGCGCTGGCGCGCATGAACGTACTGCAATTTCATTTTATGGAAAATCCCGGTTGTACCATCGCCTTGGATTGCTATCCCGATTGGCACGGCTACGGTCCTGACAATCTCAAGTATACCAAGGACGAGATCCGCGCCCTGATCGCCTACGCCGATGAAATGGGCATCTCGATCACTCCCTTTGTGGAGGTGCTTTCCCATTCCACCGCCTTTAACCGTGCCGCCGACATTGCTTGTCCGGGTGACGATGATCCCGGAATGTATGCGGTCTGCGTCGGACAGGAAAAGACCTTTGAGGCGATCGATCGCGTACTGACCGAGATCGCAGAGCTTTTCCCCGATCCGGTTTTGCACATCGGCGCTGACGAATACGATATGTCGATGGTCACCCCCCGCACCGTCTATTGGGACAGATGTCCTCACTGTCGCGCGCTCGCCAAGGAGCGCGGCTATACCACGCTTCGCGAGCTATTCTTCTACGCCATTGAGCGCATCAACCGCATGGTCAACGCCAAGGGAAAGGTGGCGATGATGTGGAACGCCGATCTCAAGCCGGGAGAGATCCCCGACGAGATCCGACGCAACATCGTGATCCATTTTTACCGCTGCAATAACACGCTGGGACGCGAAATGGTCTTCGATCTGTGGCCGAACGGTTACGCCGAGGACGGCTTCTCGGTGCTCAATTCTTACTATCACGACACGTATATGGATCTGTCCAGGTATGTCCGCGCCGAGAGGGTAAACAGCTGGAACTTCCTTGCCTCGCCCCTGGTGGCTCCCGAGCATCGGGCGTCGGTCATCGGTGGCTGCTGCTGCGCGTGGGACAGTTTTGTCCATTATGAGCGCACCATCCCGCCCGCCATTCTTTTGTTCGGTGACCGCCTGTGGAACGCCTTTGGCGCGCCCGTTCCCTATGACCGCGCGTATGGACTGGCAATGACACACCTGCTGTTCGAGGGCAAGCTGCCGGAAGACGTCAACCTGCTTGACGTGCTGGGCGACGCCCTGCCTCCGCTGGAAAACACGGTGCTGTTTCATAAGGATAAGCTTTTCACACCGCCGACCGAGATTGCTCACATTCGCGACGAGCTGAATCGCCTTGCCGAAGCCGAGGGAGACACCCCCATCGGAGGTTTGGCCCGTATCTACGCCGCCGTGGCAAGCGAAGCGTATGACTTCCGTGTGGAGAGTCTGAAAAACCCCGACCCCCGCAAGGTCAGCATCCCCTTCGAGGGCTAACATGGCTCGCGCCGCATAATGTTTCACATCTGTAATATTTTATTATTCCCCGCCGTTTGGATTTCCCAAACGGCGGGGCTGTTTTCTTTCAAATTTTGATTTATCGAAGAGAAACGTGCCTCCGGCGGGGCGC
>JAGAUC010000076.1 GCA_017621015.1 Clostridia bacterium
AAATCGTATTTCTGTTTTTCATTTTGTTACTCATTTCAATTTGGATTTCGTATAGATCAGCGCAGGCAGAAGCCAAAGCAGCTGATAAATCACAAGATACAGCGAAGGTATAGCCGTATAAAGCTTCAAAAACATCAACGTCGCAGTAATTGCAAAACCGAGCAACAGCGCACCGAGACGGAACCTTTTTTGCACCGAGTGGATCCGCTTGATGTTGAAGCACTGCTCCAGGATCCTAAAGATCATATGTGAGTTTTTGGAGGTGACGATACCGCTGTCCGAATGCTTGCCGATCGGGATCAGCTCATTCGGTGTGGGACGAATTACCTTGATGGAAATTTGACTGTCCCCACGAAGAGCAGAGATCATTTTTTCATTCACATTCGGGTCAAGAGTTCGAATACCGACGTGGATGCCGTTTTTCACCATCTCTGCCGCAAACTTTTCAAATCTTTGGGTTACCGTATACTGCATATAGATCTTGGCACAAAGCTCGCCGCCAATCGCCATATACAAAATACTGATCTGCCCGCTTTCAATCTTCTTTTCATCCTCGGGATTGCGCTTTGGAAAATAGCCACGGCTTCTCATAAACGCGAGATTTCCAATGTAAATAGTGCGATCTCGGTTGAATGTTGCTTCAAGACCGCCCACAGATATCTTGGTGATCTTTACTCCATCCTTTTTCTCAATCTCCTTGACGGAGTTGTCAAAAACATTGCAAAGCGGAGCTCCAACCAACGCAAAAACAGAAAACGCATAGGATAGGATCTCATAAAAATCCATATCGTTATATACACGAAGTCCTACAATACGTGCACCATGCTTTCCAAACATTTCGGTATCCTCAAGATAAATGGTATCCGCGTCGTGATACTCCTCGGTCACCGCATCACCGACCACTGCACTCTCCAGCTTGGAAAGTCCCTTTGTGAGGTGGAAAAACGGATAGATGCCTAGTGTGAGAAATTGCATGGGAAGACAAACAAGCATAGAGAAAACAAACAACGTCAACGCTGAGGATATTGTCCCCCCAAGGCAAAGGGAAAGCAAAGAAATAAAAAGTGCACCGAGAGCAGTAAACGACAACTCGTGAAAATATTCGGTAAATTGCACGGGTCTGCGCCCCGAACGGGCAAAGAAATTACCGACAAAATCGATCTTCTCTACAAAAAAGTCTTTTTTGGGAGAAAAGGCAGTTACCGTTTCTGCTTCAGAATTTCCTTCAAAACGCTCGAGAGAAAGCTTTGCCTGCGGTTCGGAAACAACGTCAAAGGCAAGTTTTTCGCGTGCGAGACGCATGGCATCATCCGCAAGTCCAAGCAAAAGAAAAACGGCGACAGCAAAATTATATACCGGCAACCGATCGTTCCTCGCAAAAAGGAAGACCACCAAAATGTAGACAAAATGAAGTACTGCCAAACAGGAAACCGAAACAAAAGGCTCGGCTCGCAGGGCAGACAAGGAACGAAGTCCTTTCCATATGCGTTTGCCGGAAACAGCAATCAGTAAAGCAGAGAGTGCAAGCGCCACACCATAATAACAAATAGGCATGGAAAGCCAATCGGAAAGATATGGAATTCGAATCGGCGTGCGCGGCAGGTGCTCCAAAAACAAGATCACAACGGAAAGCAGAAAGGTAACAATAAATTGCCTCTTAATTTGGCTATGCTTGACAGCATATTTTTTTCGGATCTCATCCGTTTGATGATAGGAACGGTATTCCTCACCGCAATAGCCATAGGTGTTCTTGGCTGTTGCCTCCCCCCACACAGGGTCATGAAATCCGTTTTTGGCGGAACGCACGCGGAAATAACCAACGGAATTTTCAAGCTCCTCACGGCTTCCCAATGCCAAATCCAAATTGATATCTGTATCATCAAAGTCCACCGAATCCGGAGAGCATTCATCTGCGGACATTGATTCCTCTGCGGAGAAATTTTGAAAAAAGTGCTTAGCCTTGGAGCCACAAAAGCACATTTCCGCCAGATCGTCTCCCAAACGGCATATCCCATTTCCTCATCCTCAAAAAATCCCATCGCGGATTCTTCCTCGGATTGCTCGATATCTGTTACCAATTCAGCCTCGCTGGTCTCATTTAAGGCAGTGGGAGTCTGTCCCGCATCAATCTCTGTTTCATTCAAAAGATTTTCGATAGCCTCGACAGTCACCGACGCTTCGGTTGCCGACACTACTTCGACACCGGGCTCTTCGTTTTCCGTCTTTTGCTCTGCAGACATTTCAACAACAAGTGCATCGGGCATTGGCATCGATACCGCATCCGAAGCTTGCTTTTTTTCCACGATCTCATCGAGGATGGGGAGAGTGAACACCTCTTCCGAATCAAGCGAATCCAGCACCAGCTCCTCCACGCGGCCGTGGAGAATTTCTTCCACTTCATCCGTGTTCGGCTCATTATCATCCGTTACCACCACAGGCTCCGGATCCTTTTTGGAAACGATCTCCAA
Organism: Clostridia bacterium; assembly: GCA_017621015.1. Taxonomy (GTDB): domain Bacteria; phylum Bacillota; class Clostridia; order Oscillospirales; family CAG-272; genus RGIG8775. The sequence goes on from JAGAUC010000076.1 coordinate 2,469, forward strand.
AGCTTCCTCTGAGGACTCCTCAGCACCAAGCTCATACCCCTGAATGTCGTATTCGTCGTTTACTGTTCGAGTCTCGTCTTTCTCGTCAGCGCCGATATTTTTCTTCAACAGAGAAAGAAGAGCCTCGGTCGATTCCTCTTTCTTTGGCTTCACCGAATCCACCTTGGACTCTGACTTCTTTTCCACTTTTTGCTGCAAGCGTGCAAGAAGATCGGATATTTCATTGTTCGGCTTGTTTTCCATAATCTTTCTCCGTAAATCAATCAGATGTTCTTATGATGCTGTCTGGATGCCTCCGACAAAATGACGGATGCCGCCGTCGATACATTAAAGGAATTTACCTTTCCGTACATAGGAATGGATACGATGAAATCGCTTCTCTCAAGCACCAGCTTAGAAACGCCGTCGCCCTCGCTACCGAAAACGATAACGGCGCCGCCTGAAAAATCGGTATCGTAATAATTCTGACCGCCCGCTTCGGCGGAATAGACCCAAAGTCCCTTCTTTTTTAACGCTTCAAGGGTGGAAACAATGTTGGAGACCTTGGCAATGGCCAGATGCTCCACCGCGCCGGCAGAGGCCTTGGACACCAGTGGGGTCAGTCCGCTTGCGCGGCGCTTGGGCAGAATAAGGCCGTGAGCTCCAACCCCCTCTGCACAGCGGATCAGAGCACCCAGATTATACGGATCCGTTATTCCATCCGATACAACGATCAGTGGCTTTTCTCCGCGCTCCTCGGCAATCTGCAGAATGTCCTCAACCGTAGAATATTCCTTTTCGGCGGCCATAGCAACAATGCCCTGATGCGGGGCAAAACCGGACACCGAGTCCAGCTTAGCCTTTTCAACCTCAACAACGGGAATGCCCTTGTTGCGTGCTTCCGCAACCAATACGATGATCGATCCTTCAAGCTCACCCCTGCGGATCAGGATCTTATCGATCGACCGACCGGAGCGCAGAAGCTCGCGAACGGCATTTCTGCCGATGACCAGTGAATCATTCTCTTCGTATACGCTTTTCTCCATCCGAAAGTCCTTTTTATCATTCTCGTGCGGACGCGTTTCCCTTTCGTTATAGAGGCGATGTCCGCGATCCGATTTATTGTATGCCATATATACTGTCCTTCCGTAGTTTTTATTCTTCTTATTATATCATTTTTTTTCATTTTTGTATATAGTTTTTTGTAGATTTTCGTTTTTTCTTATAATTATATGAAAATATCAAAAAGTTCTTGAAAAAGATTTATAAATGTTGTATAATATATTATGTTTGTACCAATGAAGGAGGCTCTGTATGAAAACGATCAAAATCGGACTTCTCGGCTTTGGCAATATGGGGCGTGCACACGCTTATGCCATTCAAAATCTTCCGTTTTTCTATAAGGATCTTCCCTTTTCGGCGGAAATCGTCGGCGTTTGCACAACAACGCACGAAAAATCAAAAAGATTATGTGAGGAATTTGGGTTTTCAATTCCTGCGCTTTCCGAGGATGAATTGATTGACTCGACGGACGTTGATGTGATCGACATATGTACACCAAACATTTATCATTACGATACACTAAAAAAGGCGATGCTTGCCGGCAAGCACATCTACTGCGAAAAGCCGCTTTGTGTTTCCGAGGCGCAAGCAGACGAGATCGCCGCTTTGGCTGAGAAAAGCAATAAGATCAACAAGATCGTCTTTAACAATCGCTATCTTCCTGCCATTCTTCGCGCCAAGGAGCTGATCAACGAGGGACGGATCGGAAGGATCCTCTCGTTTGATGCCGCCTATCTTCATTCCGGTGCGGCTTCGGCCTCCAAAGCGGCCGGCTGGAAACAAAACAAGGATATTGGCGGTGGTGTTCTTTACGACCTCGGCTCTCACGTTATCGATATGATATATCACCTGTGCGGTGATTTTGATTCGGTCTGTGCTACGACCCAGATCGCCTTTCCCACACGCGTGGGTATGGATGGCAAGCCCTGGAACACCAATGCCGATGAGGCGTTTTATATGCTGGCCAAGCTCAAAAACGGCGCGGTAGGCACCCTTCGTGCCTCCAAGATCTCGTGCGGCACCAACGATGACTTTTTCTTTGATATTTACGGCGAAAAGGGTGCGCTTCGCTTTTCGCTGATGCAGCCCAGCTTTCTTCAGTTTTACGATAACACCTTGCCAGAAAATGAGCTTGGAGGCCAAAGAGGATTCACAAGCATTGAAACTGTGGGGCGCTACCCTGCACCGGGCGGTTTTTTCCCCGCGCCTAAAGCGCCTGTCGGATGGCTTAGGGGACATGTAGGAAGCTACTACGAATTTTTGTGCTCCGTTTTTTCAGGAACGAAAACAACTCCCGATTTCAACGACGCCGTATACGTTCAAAAAATCATGGAAGCCGCCTACCGTTCTGCAAAGCGTGGAGCGTGGGAATCGGTTTGACAGAGAGGTCATTATGAAAATCATTGGCATTACCGGGCCAAGCGGCTCGGGGAAAGGCGTTTGCTGTGAATATTTCCGTTCGATCGGTATCCCCTGTATCGATACAGACCAGGTTTATCACGATCTGCTTCTGCCGCCCTCGCCTTGTGCGAAGGAATTGGCTTTGCGCTTTGGCAAAGATATCATGCGTGAGGATCAAACGGTAGATCGCCCAAGGCTGGCTTCTCTTGTCTTTTCGGACGAGAGTGGGCGTGCCGCGGAGGATCTGAACCACATCGCGCATAAATACGTTAAGGAACAAACGCTGGAGCTGCTGGATAGGTTTCGCAACGAAAATCACCGTGCCGCTGTTGTAGATGCCCCGCTTCTTTTCGAGGCAGAATTTGACAAGTTATGTGATTTTACGATCTCCGTTCTTGCCAAGCGTGACACACGTCTTGAACGCATTATGAAACGGGATACGCTTTCACGTGAAAAAGCCGAAGAACGGATCTCGGCACAAAAAGAGGATGCCTTTTATAAGGAAAAAGCGGATTACGTTCTTCAGAATGACGGAGAATGTCAAAAGCTTTATCCGATCCTTTCAGCCATCTTGTTGAAAGAGAATGT
>JAGAUC010000011.1 GCA_017621015.1 Clostridia bacterium
AATTGCGCTTTTTTTAGTATAATAGGTAAAGAAGTTTTTGGGGAGGTGCTGTATGGTCGTTTTAAACGAGGCCGATTTTCGCAAGAAAATGAAGACCGAACCCAAGGGCTTTTTTGTTTTTTTCGGTGCTGAGGACTATCTCAAAAATCATTGTATCACCGTGGCAAGAGAAGCGGTATGCCCCGACGAGGGACTGGCCTGCTTCAACGACATCACGATAAACTTTACCGACTTCACCGCCGAGGCGCTGGAGAGCGCGCTGGCTGCGCCGCCGATGATGGCGGACAGCAAGCTGGTGGTGGTAAAGGCGATGGACTTTACGGCAATGAAAAGCGGAGACCTTGAAACGCTTTTCGGCATTCTCGGCGCCTACCGTGAGGATCCCTCCAACCTGCTGATCCTTTCGGCAACGCCAGACGGCCTGGATCCCGGCCCGGCCAAAAAGCCCGATCCCATTTACGCGCGCCTTGCGGAGCTTGCCACACTCGTTCGCTTTGATGAGGCAACGCCGCCAAAGCTTGCCGTCTGGGTGGCAAGGCATTGTGCCAGCAAGCAGGTAAGCATTTCCGAGGCGGATGCGCGCCTTTTGATCGACGTGGCGGGCAAGGGGATGTTTGCACTGGCCTCCGAGATCGAAAAGCTGTGCTACTACGTTCTGGAGCACGGCCGAACCCACATCACCGCCGAGGACATCCGCTTTGTCACCATTCCCGCCGAGGAATGCGACACCTTTGCGCTCACCAACGCCGCCATGGCAGGCAAGCGCCGGGAAGCGCTGAGCGCGCTTTCGGTCATGAAAGCAAGACAAATAAAGCCCGAGATCGTGTTTGGCGAGATCTCGCGCCTTTACGCCGATCTTTACCTTACCAAGCTCTATCTCGCAAGCGGAAGGACCACTCAAGATCTTGCCACACTGCTCAAGGTCCACCCCTACCGCGCCGGACTTTACGCCAAGTCGGCGGAAAGGGCCTCCTTTGCTCAGCTTCGCCGCATTCTTTCGCTGTGTGAGAGCACCGACCTTGCCATGAAGAGCTACGGAAAACGAAATTACGAGCAGATCGAAAAGCTGATCTGCCTGATATAGGAGTCGTTATGGCTGAAATCAAAAAGACCAAGAAAAAGAAGAAATGGTGCAAATTCCGCCACAAGGTCATCACCGCACTTTTGCGTTGGCCCTTCTATGCGTATGTGCGCTTGAGATATGGCATTCGCGTGGAGCGATGCCGCGAAAAACGTCAATTTCTTATTTTGATGAACCACCAGACCGCCTTTGACCAGTTTTTTGTCGGACTTGTCTTTCCGCGTCCGCTGTATTACGTGGCCTCGGAGGACCTCTTTTCCAAGGGCTTTGTTTCCGGGCTCATTCGGTGGCTGGTCGAGCCCATTCCGATCAAGAAATCCACCTCGGATTCCCACGCCGTGCGTCTTTGCCGCAAGGTGGCGCTGGAGGGCGGCAGCATTGCGCTCTTCCCCGAGGGCAACCGCACCTACAGTGGAAAGACCGAGTACATAAAGCCCTCGCTCGAGCAGCTGGTGCGCTTTTTGCGATTACCCGTTGCCATTTTAAACCTTGTAGGCGGCTACGGCGTCCACCCCCGCTTCAGCGACGTTGTGCGCAAGGGCAAATGCCGCATCTACGTCAAGCGCATCCTCGAGGTGGAGGAATATGAGGCCATGGCGCCCGAGAATCTTGCCGCGCTTCTGGAGCGCGAGCTTTACGTGGACGACACCGCGCTTGGCGGCGAATACCACCACAAAAAAATGGCGGAATACCTGGAGCGCGTGATGTATTATTGCCCCGAATGCGGCCTTTCCAAATGGCAATCGCACGGTGATACCGCCACCTGCCTCACCTGCGGCAAAACCGTTAAATACCTGCCAAATCTCCGCCTTGAGGGCCTGGGCACCCCTTTCCCCTACGCAACGATGGCGGAATGGTACGACGCGCAGGAGGCCTATATCCATGGCTTTGACCTCTCGGTATACAACGAGACCCCCGCTTACGTCGACACCGTCCAGTTCTCCGAGGTCATTCTTTACAAGAACAAAAACATCCTTGACAAGCAGGCGACCTTCAAGCTCTACGGCGACCGCTACGAGGTCGAGACCGAGAATGGCACCCACACCTTCCCGTTTGCCGACATCTCCACCGTTTCGGTGCTGGGCAAAAACAAGCTGGACTTCTACACGGGTGACAAGGTCTACCAGATCAAGGGCGACAAGCGCTTTAACGCTGTTAAATATATGCATTTTTACTTCCGCTTTACGCACGTTTTGAAAGGAGAATTGTATGACCAATTTTTGGGACTCTGACGTTTGGGGCGTTCTGACGCTCTTCGGTCTGCTTCTCGGCGGCCTTATGTTTGCTAACTTCTTAAAGAGAAAGGTCGGCTTTTTGCGCCGCTCGCTGGTACCTGCCTCGGTTCTTGCGGGTATCGTTCTTCTTTTCATTTCCTTTGCTTATACCATGATCGTCGGCAAAAACGACGCCGGCGAATATCAAAATCTTTTCAAGCTCCCCATCTTCAACGGCAACGTCACCTCGGGACTTGATATCCTGTATATCATTACCTACCATTGCCTGGCTCTCGGCTTTGCAGCAACCACGCTCGGCTCGACCAAAAAGCCGCTTGGCAAAAAGCGAGCCGCCGAGATCTTTAACACCGGTGTCACCACGGTATCTACCTACTTAATGCAAGGCATTCTCGGCATCGGGATCACCATCGTGGGTGCGCTTTTGGTCAAGGAGATCTTCCCCGCTGCCGGCATCCTGCTTCCCTTCGGCTTCGGCCAGGGCACCGGCCAGGCTATGAACTACGGCGGCATCTATGAGGCCGACTACGGCTTTGCGGGCGGTAAAAACTTCGGCCTTACCGTTGCCGCACTTGGCTTCCTTTCGGCCAGCATCGGCGGCATCTTCCATATGAACCGCATGAAGAAGAAGGGGGTCCTCATCAAATCTCCCAATGAGATCATCGTTCCCACCCGCCCCATCGAGGAGGAGGAAGAAATTTCGTCCGGCGGCGGTGCCGACCGCTTCACCATTCAGTTCGCGCTGATCGCCATTGCCTATTTCTTAACCTACATCATTATGCTGGTTCTCAGCCGTCTCCTGCCCTCGATGCAGGCGACCATTTACGGCTTTAACTTCCTGTTTGCGGTGCTGATGGCATCGGCCATCCGCGGCATCGTCAACTTCCTTACCGGGAAAAAGATCGCGCACCGCGCGTACATCAGCCCGTATCTGATGGCGCGTATCAGCGGCTTCTTCTTTGACCTTATGATCGTGGCAGGCTTTGCCGCCATTCAGCTGGAGCTTTTGGCTGATAAGTGGATCCTCCTTCTGATCCTCGGTGTTGTCGGTCTGTTCTCCACCTACTTCTACAACTATTTCATCGCCAAAAAATTCTTCCCCGACTACGCGCAGGAGCAGTTTTTGGTCATGTACGGTATGCTGACGGGTACGGCAAGCACCGGTATGCTCCTTCTGCACGAGATCGACCCCGACTACAAAACGCCCGCAGCCGATAATCTGGTCTACCAGAACTTCCCCGCCATCGTGTTCGGATTCCCGATGATGCTTCTTGCCACACTCGCTCCCAAGGAGCCGGTCAAGACCCTCATCATCCTGGTTCTGTTCTTTATCGTGATGAACGTCATCCTCTTCCGCCGCCAGATCTTCTGCCGCAAAAACAAAAAATAACAAATAGCAACAAAACCACGGTGTCCGAAACTCGGACACCGTGGTTTTGTTGCTTCAATTTTTGATTTATCGGGGAGAGACGCTTAGGGGGAAAACGTGCCTCCGGCGGGTCAGCTTTTACGAGATTGCTTCGCAACTCGAAAAGC
>JAGAUC010000077.1 GCA_017621015.1 Clostridia bacterium
GCAAGGTTGCCGGGAAGAGTCCAGGTAGTGGTCGTCCAGATGATGAAGTAGGTCTTGCTAAGGTCGCACATCGAAAGCTTGCCCTTGTCGTCCTTTACGGCAAACTTGACGTAGATCGAGGTACACTTGTCAGTCTGATACTCGATCTCCGCCTCGGCCAGAGCCGTCTCGTCGTGCGGGCACCAATAAACGGGCTTGAGTCCCTTGTAGATATAGCCCTTCTTATACATTTCACCAAACACCTGAACCTCGCGCGCCTCGAACTCGGGCGCCATAGCGAGATAGGGGTTCTGCCAGTCACCGGTCACACCCAGACGGATGAACTGCTCTCGCTGAATGTCCACAAAGTCCTGCGCGAACTTATGGCACGCGCTACGGAACTCCGAGACGGACATCTTCTTGCGATCCAGCTTATTCTTCTTGATGATCGCGCTCTCGATCGGCATACCGTGGTTGCCCCAGCCGGGAATGTACGGCACATGATAGCCACCCATCGACTTGGACTTGTTGATGAAGTCCTTGAGGATCTTGTTCATCGCGGTACCCATATGGATGTTTCCGTTCGAGAAGGGAGGGCCGTCGTGAAGCACGTAGAGCGGCATACCCTCTGTCGCATCCAGCATCTTATGATAAAGATCGATCGAATCCCAATACTTCAGCATTTCGGGCTCGCGTGTGGGCAGATTTGCCTTCATCGAGAAACCGGTATTGGGCAGATTCAAGCTGCTTGTGTAATCCTTTGCCATTGTCTTATGACTCCTTTGTTTATGTCAATCAAATATATTGAGCCGCCTTCAGGCGGTATCTTCCTTTTTTTGTTTGCTCGGACACGTCCTCGATCACATACTTTCCGTGTCCGCGGACGCTGATCACCGCGCCCTGTTTCGGCATTTTATCGTTTCGCTCGCACACCTCGTAGTCCAGCTCGACCATGCCCTGCCGTATAAGCTCCTGCGCCTTCTCGCGCGAGGTGCTGACAAGGGACGAGACGATGCTGTCCAGCCTTGGCGAGGCCACGGTGTCACTAATGGGGCGCATCTGCCTCTCTACGCGAAAGTCGTCACCAACCTCCACGCGTCTCACCTTCACCGTATCGCTGCCCACCTTATTCAGGTCAAGCAAAATATAGTCCGCCATCGCGCCGTCACAAAAAACCAGCGCACGGTGCTCATCCTCCACAACGATGTCACCCAGCTTATCCCGCTCGATGCCAAGCCCCAGAAGCGAGCCCAGATAATCGCGGTGCGAAAGCTTGCGGTAACCGCTCCCCTCGACAGAAAGCACGCACACCGCCGCTTCGGTCAGATCGGGAAAAAGCTCCCGCATCCCCGCCGCCGTATATTCGCCGTCCTCCCTCGCGAGATACTCGGGAAAAACAAACAGACGGTTTCTTTCACTCCCGTCGTACCCGCCGTAAAAGGCGTACGCAACGTCTCCCGCGCCCCGCTTTAGCATCTCTATTGCATAATGCTGCTCGCGCGGCGACAAAAACGGGCCCGGCGAGGACTCATAGCGCTCGGCTCTCCGAAGCTGATCCTTTATGCACACCTCAAGCAGTGCGCGCTCGGCGTCCTTCTCCATCATAACAGCAAAAGCGCGGTAAAGTGCGACATCACGGTCTGCACCATCCCCAATAGAAGAAAGGCGATCACGAAGGAAAAATCGATCGGCGAATTCCGAAAAAGCGCAAAGCGCTCAAAAATCGCGCGCACCGGTACTACCAACGGCTCGGTCAGCATATACACGATGTCCATCCATTTCATGCCGTCAAGCGCCGGGATCCAGGACGCGATGGCCCGCAGGAGCATCGCGATCTCCAAAACCCAAAGCAACAGGGTCACAAGCCTTGCTGCCATATATAAAACATACATAAAACGCTCTCCTTAGACTACCCCATAACACGAAAGGCGGGGCTGTTGCGCTTGTCAACAGCCCGTATTCGATTTCAAAAATTATTCGCCCTGCGACTCCTCTTCCTCGTCACCGATGACCGAGGGAGAAACAACGACCGTGGTCTTGGATACGTTCTTCATATTGCCGTGAATGACGTACAGAACACCCATAAGGAAATCCATAAAACGGATCATCTCGGCGTGCTCAAGTGCCTCCACATTCAGAACCACTGTGCTTCCGGCGATCAGGCTGTCTGCCACCTTGGTTGCCTCGCTGTAGCTCTTGGGAGCCATTACCTTCAGCGAAACGGCCGCCTCGTTGATGCCGCCAAACGCGCTCTGGGGCTCCTCACGGACAACCTCCTTGACGTCGCTGTCATCCAGCTCAACGTTTCCGACCTCCTCGGTCTCCTCCTCGCCGGCGTCATAGCCGTCGGAGTAGTAGGAATCGTAGTAAGAATCCTCGTCCTTTTTCTTGCCAAAGCCCAACTTGATAGCCATGTTAACCTCCAAAATGTATAATTATTTTTCAAACAGTTTCCGTCCCACGCGAACGGCCGTTGCTCCGGAGGCGATGGCCTCCTCAAAGCTGCCGCTCATACCCATCGACAAAATGGGGCTCTCTTTATTATCACAGTTTTTGCCCCAAATGTCAACAGATAACCGATAAATTTTTTCAAAAAATTTCAGATAATCCTCTTTTTTCTCACAATTCGGTGCCATGGTCATAAGTCCGCACAGGGAAAGGTTCGGATATTTGCCGATGGCCGCGCAAAGCGCCTCGGCCTCACTCGGCATGACGCCGCTCTTGTTTTCCTCCTCGCCGATGTTGATCTCCACCAGCACGCGCATCACGACCCCGTGCTTTCTTGCCTGCTTGTCGATCTCGGCCGCCAAGCGCTCGGAATCCACCGAGTGGATCATACACACCTTGTCCACGATGTATTTTACCTTATTGGTCTGCAAATGACCGATAAAGTGAATATTCATCTCGCGCGGAAGCTGCTCATAGTGCTCCAGTAGCTGCTGCACGCGGTTTTCGCCGATATCTCGCACGCCGTGCCGCTCAAAAAGATACGTCAGCTCCTCGGGTGTGCCGCTTTTGGCCGCCACGATGAGCTTTACCTCATCCGTGCGCCCGGCGCGTGCCCGCGCGGCGTCCATACGC
>JAGAUC010000078.1 GCA_017621015.1 Clostridia bacterium
GATCGCCGTGGACGGACGCGACTGCTACTTTGTGGCCATCATTCTCCCCGGTGAGAACGAGAAGGAGACCGTCGTGCGCGATACGCTCTTCCCCACGCGCACCAGCGACCGTCCGCTCATCAGCGAAAAATTCATTCACATGACCGAGAACGAGAAGGGCTATCCCACCGCCATCGAGTTTGAAAATGAGGACAAATTCAACTTTGCCTTTGACGTGGTGGACGCCATCGCCAAGCGCGATCCCGACAAGCTGGCCATGCTCCACATCGACAAATATAAGAACGAGCGCCGCTTTACCTTCAACGATATGAAGCGCGGCTCGGCGCAGGTGGCCAATTACTTCAAGTCCCTGGGCATCAAGAAGGGTGACCGCGTCATGCTGGTGCTTAAGCGCCACTATGAGTTCTGGTTCTCCATCCTCGCGCTCCACAAGCTGGGTGCCATCGCCATCCCCGCCACGAACCAGCTGCAGGCACACGATTTCGAGTACCGCTTCAACAGCGCCGAGATCAGCGCTGTGGTCTGCACCGCCGACGGCGACGTTGCCGGACAGATCGATATGTGCCTTGATAAGTGCCCCAGCCTTGGGACCCGTGTTCTTGTGGGCGGCAAACGCGACGGCTGGCGTGATTTTAATGAGGAATATCCCCTCTTCAGCGCGCACTTCTACCGCACCGAGGAAACTCCGTGCGGCAAGGATCTGATGCTGATGTTCTTCACCTCGGGCACGACGGGCTACCCCAAGATCGCGTCCCACACCTACGAATATCCGCTCGGACACTACATCACCGCCAAGTATTGGCACGGCGTTAGTGAGGACGGACTTCACTTCACCATCTCGGACACCGGCTGGGGTAAGGCTCTTTGGGGCAAGCTCTACGGCCAGTGGCTGGCGGAGGGTGCAGTCTTTACCTACGATTTCGACCGCTTCGATGCGTCCGAGATTCTTCCGATGTTTGCCAAATACCACATCACCACCTTCTGCGCACCTCCCACCATGCTCCGCATGATGATCAAGCAAGACATCTCCAAATACGATCTTTCTTCCATCCGCCATATGACAACGGCCGGCGAGGCGCTTAACCCCGAGGTCTACCGCCAGTTTGAAAAGGCAACGGGCTTGCAGATCATGGAGGGCTTCGGCCAGACCGAGCTTACGCTGGCCATCGCCAACCTGATGGGCGGCACGCATAAGCTTGGCTCGATGGGTAAGCCCAGCCCGCTTTACGATATCCTCATCGTCGATCCTGACGGCAACCCCGTTCCCGACGGTGAGACCGGCGAGATCGTGGTTCGCCTTGGCGAAAAGCCCCCCTGCGGTCTGTTCGCCGGCTACTACCGCAACGAGGAAAAGACTCGGGAGGTCATGCACGACGGCTTCTACCATACGGGCGACACCGCTTGGCGCGATGAGGACGGCTTCTATTGGTATGTCGGACGTGTGGATGACGTCATCAAGTCCTCGGGCTACCGCATCGGTCCGTTCGAGATCGAGAGTGTCATCATGGAGCTCCCCTACGTTCTGGAATGCGGCGTTTCCGCCGTTCCCGACGAGGTCAGAGGTCAGGTGGTCAAGGCCAGCATCGTGTTGACCAAGGGCACCGAGCCCACCGAAGAACTCAAGAAGGAGATCCAGGACTACGTCAAGAAGAATACCGCGCCCTACAAGTATCCCAGAATAGTTGAATTCAAGGACGAGCTGCCCAAGACCATCAGCGGTAAGATCCAGAGAAACAAGCTGTAATGCTTTGGTTTTGTAAAAATTTAAAAAATTGTTGACAAATCA
>JAGAUC010000079.1 GCA_017621015.1 Clostridia bacterium
CGTGATGTCGGTGTTCTCAGCCTTGATGCCGAATACGTCGCCGGCATCCTCCTCGTTGGCGATGCAAACGTCAACGTAGGGCATAAGCTCGGCCATAACCTGGCCGGCCTTCTCACGCGTCCACAGCTTCTTGCGGTAGTTGAGGTCGCAGGAGATCTTCAGACCCAGCTTCTTAGCCATCTTACAAGCCTCAAGACAGATAGCGGCTACGTTGTCGCCCAGAGCCGGCGTGATGCCCGTGAAGTGGAACCAATCGGCACCCTCAAAGATCTTGGCCCAGTCGAAGTCCTCGGCGGTGGCAAGAGCGATGGCCGAATTTGCGCGGTCATAAATAACCTTGGAGGGACGCTGGCTGGCACCCTTCTCGCAGAAGTAGATGCCCACGCGGTCGCCGCCGCGGGTGATGAAGCGCGTGTCAACGCCGAACTTGCGAAGCGAGTTTACGCCGGCCTGTCCGATCTCGTGAGCGGGGAGCTTGGAAACGAAGGCGGCATCCATGCCGTAGTTGGCAAGCGAAACGGCAACGTTTGCCTCGCCGCCGCCGTAGGTTGCGCCGTAGCGGTCGGACTGAACGAAGCGAAGGTAGCCCTCGGGTGCAAGGCGGAGCATCAGCTCGCCGAATGTGATGATTCTTTTCATGATGAAAGTTCCTTTCGTAAATTATTTTCCTTGATACATAGTGTTAAAGTGACTGTCAAGCGGCTTGCCGTCATACGGCTCGCCGAAGATCAGCTCATACAGGGAATCGGCAAACAGCTTGTGCATCTCCTGCGTGGGGTGGTTGATGTGATTGGCAAGCAGGGCCGTGGTGTCCACGCCCTCCGCCGCCATCGCCTTCCACTTGCCGTAGCAATCGCAAACCGGAATGCCGCGCTCCTTGGCCGCTTCGATGGCCGCCGAAATATAGGTGTCCATCCGACCGCTGTTCTGGTAGCCCGCCGTGGTTTTGGCGTAGCCCCGAAGGCCCTCGGCCGTCTCATCCGCCACGTAAGTGTTGAGCATATTGGGGGTCATAAAGATGCAGTCGAAGCTGTGGGCAAGGCACTTGTCAAAAATGCTGCAAAGCGGTGTGAGATAATCCTCAAGCGAGACGTTGATGTCGTTGAGGCCGAAGCACACGATAACCAGGTCGGGGTTGTGCGGTGCCACGTCGCGGTCAAAGTGATCGTCGCCGTACTTGGCGCGCATGCCGCTGAAGGCGGTGTTGATCATATTGACGGGGAGCAGGTGATATTTCTGTTGGATCATCAGGCGCAGACGGTTGTGGTACAGTGTGTGATAATCGAAGAAGCCGTTTACGGCACCGTGCGATACGCTGTCGCCGCAGATGACGACATTGATGGGGCCGTGCTCCTCGTAGGTCTTGCTGTTGCCCTTGGCCAGCCTTGCCAGAATAAAATCTGCCATTTTTCCGAAATTATTTTACAAGGTGATAAGCGAAGCCGCCGATCTCGCCCTTGATGTAGATGAACTTTCTGGCACCCGTTGCGTCAAAGGTGGCCGAGTCGTAATCGAACTCTACGCCGCGGCGCTCAAGGTGGTAGACCGCGCGGTCCACGTTGTTGGTCTGAATGGCAATGTGACCCATAGCGCCGGGGCCCTTCTTGGACATGATCTCAAGCTCAGGGCTGGCAAAAGTGGAAGCCGAGCGCTTGTCAGCGGGGAAGGAGAAGAATTTGCCGAGCGTTGCCACGGTGCCATTCATTTCGTCCTCGCCTGCCGAGTTGATACCAAGGTGCTTGAACTTGAAGCCGAGCATGGTGTCAACGGCGTTGCGAACCAGGGCCTTGATGCCCTCGAAATCGCCGGCGGCAATCATTTCGGGCTTGACCATCCAGCTACCGCCGCAGCAGAGGATCTTACCAAAGGAAAGGTAATCGTTTACGTTGTGGGGGCCGATGCCGCCGGTGGGCATGAAGGTCACGCCGCCGTAGGGAGCGGCCATTGCCTTGATCATACCGATACCGCCGGACTGCTCAGCGGGGAAGAACTTAACGGTCTTAAGGCCGAGCGAGAGCGCCTGCTCAATGCCCGTGGGGTTGTTGATGCCGGGAACGATGGGGCAGCCCTTTTCCAGGCAGTACGTTACGATCTCGGGGTTGAGGCCGGGGCTGACGATAAACTTAGCGCCTGCCTCGATGGCGTCGTCCACCTGAGCCTTGGTGAGCACGGTGCCTGCGCCGACGATCATATCGGGATATTCCTTGGCGATGATGGAGATCGCTTCCTTAGCGGCAGCGGTACGGAAGGTGACCTCTGCGCAGGGAAGACCGCCCTCGATCAGCGCCTTTGCAAGAGGGGCGGCGTCCTTCGCGTCATCGATCTTGATAACGGGAACGATACCGATCAGAGAAAGTTCTTTCATAATGTCTTTCATTTTCTATTCCTCCAAGACAAAATTTTTACATCTACCATTTTACACCCAAAAAAGCCAAATGTCAAGATAAAGGAGATATTTTATTTATCGGTATTTTATATAAATTTTTGATCCATTGGCGAGGTCCCATTGCCCAACGCGTCGGGCAAAATGTCTCGACAAGCTCTGTTACAAAAAGAAAAAAGAGACAAAAAGTGTCTCTTTTGGGTTATATCTGCTTGTGCACGCTCTTGTATTCGTCGTAAAAGCGGTAATAGGGGCAGGTGGTTTTTTTGCTGTATCGGAGGCGCTCGATGTCGTCCTGGTCGATGTTGACGGCGCAAACGTAGGAGTCGGTATATTCGTCGTAATCGTAAAACTCGCAGCTCTCGCACGAGCCGAAGGCCTCGTTTTTGACGGTATTCTTTTTATCCATGGGCACCCCTCGCTTTCTTTTTTCATTATATTCGTTTTTGGAGAAAATGTCAAGAGAAAAAGCCTTTACTTTTTGGAAAAAGTATGCTAAAATAGAGAGGAAAGATTTTCTGCGGAAAGGATAATACCATGACGGATCGGGAAAGATTTATTGAGATCTACACGAAAAACATAAAGCGCGAGGGCGCGGACAAGCTTTTGGAGTACCTTTGCTCGGATGCCAGCGATTTCTTCAGAGCACCGGCCAGCACCCGCTATCACGGCGCATATGAGGGAGGCTTGCTTGAACACAGCCTGAACGTGTACGATTGCCTTTGTGACTATCTCAGCCGAGACAGAGTTAAGCAAAAATACGGCATGAACTACTCGCCGGAGTCGGTGGCCATCGTGTCGCTTTTGCACGATTTGTGCAAGGTCAATTTCTATGTGGAGACCACCAGAAACGTTAAGGAAAACGGCGTTTGGAAGACCGTGCCCTACTACAGCATTGAGGATAAGCTTCCTTACGGTCATGGGGAAAAATCGGTCTACATTGTGTCGGGATATATGCGCCTGACGCGTGACGAGGCGTTTGCCATTCGCTATCATATGGGCTTTGCCGGGGCGGAGAGCGTCAATGCCATTGGCAACATCGGAAAGTCATTTGAGATGTTCCCGCTGGCCTTTGCTCTGTCGGTTGCCGATATGGAAGCATCCTATTACATTGAGGGAATGCCCAAAGCATAAAAGGAGGAGCGCGTATGCTTGACAGTCACGAAAAGCAATTTCACATTCCGCTCTCGCGGGGAGACGTGGGTGAATATTGCATCCTTCCGGGCGATCCGGGACGGTGCGAGAAAATTGCGAAAATGTTGGAAAAACCGTCTCAAATAATACAGAACAGAGAATATAATGTCTGGAATGGTACACTTTGCGGCAAGTGCGTAACTGTTTGCTCGACCGGCATCGGCGGGCCCTCGACCGCCATTGCGGTGGAGGAGCTGGTGGCGTGCGGCGCCCATACTCTGATCCGTGTTGGCACATGCGGCGGCATAGCGCTCCCGGTAAAAAGCGGTGACGTGGTGATCGCGTCGGGCGCGGTTCGCCAGGACGGAACCAGTCACGAATATGCGCCGCCCGAGTTTCCGGCGGTGCCGACCCCCGAGGTCATGTTTGCCTTAATGCAGGCGGCAAGGGGACTGAAGTATTCCTACCACACCGGCGTGGTGCAGAGCAAGGATTCGTTCTACGGTCAGCACTCGCCCTGGCGCATGCCGACCTCGTCGGCGCTTGCCGAAAAGTGGGAAGCGTGGAAGCGGCTGGGGGTTCTCGCCAGCGAGATGGAGGCCTCGACGCTGTTTACCGTGGGCGCGGCGCTTGGCGTGCAGACGGGTGCGGTCTTCCATTGTGTATGGAACCAGGAGAGAGCCAACGAGTACGGGGACTTTTCCGAGGGACACGATACCGAAAAGGCCATCCGCGTGGCGGTGGAGGCTATCCGTCTCTTGATTGAAAAAAACTCGTAAATTGAAGTTTATCGGGGAGAGACGCGCGGGGGTACTTTTGAAAAAGTACCCCCACACCCCCTCAAAACTTTTTGGGGAGAAGGAACTTTTTTCGTACAATAAAGTCTGCAAAAGC
>JAGAUC010000080.1 GCA_017621015.1 Clostridia bacterium
AGAATTGCGAGCGAGAGCAATTGACCACGCCTGCCGACTCCATTTTTTTGAGGTGATAGCAAATGGTTGCCGGAGTTAGAGACAGCTCGCAAGCGATTTTTTCAACGTAAGAATCTTCTTTCAAAAGAATGTTGAGAATTTCAAGGCGCGTTTGATCGGCAAGAAGCTTTAAAAGTTCAAGTTTTTCTTTCACGCGATCACGTCCTTTCGTCTTTGCCAAGCTTCATCAAGACATTCTTTAGCAAATTTCAAGCCGTCAATACGTTCCTTAAGCTCAAATTTTTCCCAATCTGTAGCATTTTGAATTTTTTTATTAAGTTCGGTAAGCTCTCTTTCAGCAAATGCCACCATTGAATAATACAAACTGTGATCAGGCTTTTCGTTGGTGGGAGCAGCCTCATATAAAGTTAAATATTCATCGTATTCTCTGAAAATTTCGTCAAAATGTTGAAGCAAATAGTGAGAATATTCGATGTTATGCAACTTCCTACAACGATTATTATTGTATACAGTACTGTGAATCAATGATACAGCCGCATAGCGGTATTTGGCACACTTATATTCCGCGATTTTTTGTTTTTTCTGCAGAGGGTCTTTATCGAGAGCATCGGTGAAATCACAAAGGCGCTTGCATTCTTTGTGAAGCAAGTCATTTGCTATACGAAAAAAAGTTGAGTCGCCTATAATTTTTCCGTTATTTACTTCGATGGAATATGCGTTCATTTCGTTTCCTCCTTATCGTCAAATGCAAAAACAAATAAATCTTTTTCAATTCTGTAAGCTCGCCACATATTCAAAATATCGTCCAACACTTCTTTTTTGATTTTTGCCTTGAAGATTATTTGCGGATTGCCGTCCTTTTCTGCTTGCTCAAGATCGGTATTATAGGTGTTATAAAAGTTAACCCTCATGAATACTTCGGGGTAGAGCGCAATCTCCATAAGTTCTTTTTGATCTTCGTGCAATGTGTAATAATAGTTGGCAATATCGGGAAAATGCTTAATTAAATTCTTGAATCTTTTGCTCATCAATTCAATCGCCTGATCTGTTCCGGATATAAGTCCTGCCGCTATCGCAACATTATAAATTCCGGACTTTAATTGCAAAGCACCTCGCTCCGTAGGATGGCTTTTATCTACTGAAGCTGCATCCGCTTTGCAAGCGTTGTGCTTTTCTTTTGTGATCGTCCATAAGCCGTTAAATATTTCTTGCTTATTCATATCGTATATCCGCCTTTCCATTGATGTTGGCCACACTGATATTATACACATCTAATCACTTCTTGTCAATAGTGTTTCGATGGATTTCAAATCAATTAAACCAACGGTAGAAAAATGCGGAGAGAAACCGTAATGGATTTCTCTCCGCATTTATTGAATACCTTTTTATAACTCCAGCGCAGACAAAAGGTCATCCTTCTGGCGGTAGCCGACCGAACGTGCTACCTCCTTGCCGTCCTGCACAAGGACCACGGTTGGGATGCTTACGATGCCAAATGCCGTGGCAAACGCACCCTCGTCGTCCACGTTGACCTTGCCGACCTTGATGTCCTCTCTTTCCCTTGCGATCTCCTCGATCACGGGCGCCAGCATGCGGCACGGGCCGCACCACGTTGCCCAGAAATCCAGAAGCACCGGCTTATCCGAATGAAGCACCTCGGCCTCATAATTGTCTCTTGTAATGGTAATTTCAGCCATGTCTATATCTCCTTAATCCTTGGATTTGTAATACAGCATGCAATGGCAGTAGCCTTCAAATTCGGGATCGGCGATCTGCTCACGGAACTGCTTACACATACATTTTGTGTCCTCGCTCTGTTCTCTTATACACGGACAATATCCCCCTGTACGCTTGAGCCCCTCGCGAATGACGGCCACGATCTCCTTATCGGGGTTGAGCTTTACCATATTTTTCTCCTTAAAAATCCCTTCTGCCCTCAAGCGCGCGATACAGCGTCACCTCATCGGCATACTCAAGATCAGCGCCCACGGGAACGCCGTAAGCAAGACGCGTCACGCGAACACCCAGCGGCTTTACAAGCTTGGCAATGTACATCGCCGTGGCCTCCCCCTCAACGGTGGGGTTGGTCGCCACGATGACCTCGCTGACGCTTCCGTCAAGGCGTGGCAAAAGCTCCTTCAGCTTCAGCTTATCGGGGGTAATGCCGTTTATGGGCGAGATCACGCCGTGAAGCACGTGATAAAGGCCGCGGTACTCGCGCACCTTTTCCAGCGCCATCACCGCCTTGGCATCCTCCACCACGCAGATCACCGAGCTGTCGCGATCCAGATCGTTACAGATCGAGCAGGTGTCCCTGTCGGTCAGATTCTGGCAGATGGGGCAAAGGTGGATCTTTTGCTTGGCCTCCAGAATGGCATCGGCAAACTCCTGTGCCTCCTCATCCGAGAAGGCCAACACAGCATACGCCATACGGAGTGCCGACTTTCTGCCCACACCCGAGAGCTTTCCAAACTGCTCGGAGAGGTGGACAAGAGCCTCGTTTTCCATCATCAGAACAGCCCCTGCATTCCGCCGAAGCCGCCCGTGATCTTCTGCATCTCACTCTCGCTCTCGGCATCCACACGCTTGATGGCCTCGTTGACGGCCGCCACGATAATATCTTCCATCGTCTCAATGTCGTCGGGATCTACGATCTCGGGCTTTACGGAGATCGAAAGGATCTCACGCTTACCGTTGATCTTAACCTCGACCATACCGCCGCCCGCGCTGACGTCATACTCTCGGGTCTCAAGGTCGGCCTGAAGCGCCGCCATATCCTCCTGCATTTTCTGCGCCTGGCGAAGCATAGCGTTCATATTCTGCGGTCCGCCGCCCATTCCCTGCGGAATTCTTGCCTTCATGATTTATATTTCCTTTCCTTCGGTTTTTTTCAGAATTTCATTGATCATCGCGTCGCCGTCCTCCTCGGGAAGCGGCTTTGGCGAATATTCCATACGAAGCTGCTCGGGTGTGATCTCACGTCCGAGGCAGATCGAAAGTGCCGCACGCACCGTGCTCAGCACGCTTGGTGTATTGACCATGGACATGGTAAAGGTGTCGGTAAAATACACCGTAATTACGCCGTCCTCCGCCATATAAGCACGCGCCTGCTTTAAATACGAGGCGGTACGGCTTTCGGTCTGTGCCACGCGCTCAAGCGCCTCGATCCAGCAGGAAACCGCCCTTTGCCCCGAGGCTTTGCTAGCGGTCGGTGCCTTGGGCTTCTCTACGGTCTCCGTAGGCTTTTCCGTCGGAGCCGCTTGCTTTTTTTCGGGCGCACTTACCACGTTCTCGGCTCTTGTCGGAACGCCGAGAACCACGGCCTCCTCCAGCTTGGAAATGCGCGAAAGAAGGCTATCCGCCGAGGTATCCAACGTCTCATCGCACATCTTGACCAGCGTCATTTCGGCAACGGTGCGCTTGATCTCGTTGGATTTCTGTATGGCAAACAGCGCGCTCTCCAGCTGCTTACAGTGCGAAAGCACCGTCTCACGGGTAAAGAGCGAGGCCACACGCTCAAGCTGTGCCTTTTCGCTGTCGGTAAGGTCAAGATAACGCGCGGCATCATCCGCGGTCTTCATTACGAGAATGTCGCGATAATAGGACATCAGATCCTGCCAGAACACCTTGATATCCTTGGAGGATCTTACCACATCGTCAATGACGGAGAAAAGCGTGTCACAGTCTTTTTTGGCAATGGCCTCAACCACGCTTGCCAGCGTTTCACGGCTACTCACGCCAACGATCTCGCCCACGCGCGCCTCATCGATGGTAACGTCCTTACGGCCGCCGGAGCAAAGCTCCAGAAGGCTGATCGCGTCACGCATACCGCCCTGCGCCAGCTTGGCGATCAGGCGAAGCGCGTCCCCGGTCACCGAAATGCCCTCCGCCGCGGCGATCTGCTCAAGGCGAGCGGAAAGCACCTCCATGCCGATCCTTCGAAATTCAAAGCGCTGGCATCGGGAGATGATGGTGGCGGGAAGCTCGTGAAGCTCGGTGGTTGCCAGAATAAAGATCACGTAGGACGGCGGCTCCTCCAGCGTTTTCAGAAGCGCATTGAACGCGCTGTCCGAAAGCATATGTACCTCGTCCACGATATACACACGGTACTTCAGCGTGGTGGGCGGGTAGACCACCTCGTCGCGAATGTCACGTATATTTTCTACACTATTGTTGGAGGCAGCGTCCATTTCCAGAACGTCGGTCGCCGCACCCGCGTCAATGGCACGGCAGGCATCGCACACGCCGCACGGATTTCCGTTTACGGGATTTTCACAGTTGACCGTCTTTGCCAGGATCTTTGCGCAGGTAGTCTTACCCGTACCTCTCGAGCCGCAGAACAGATAGGCATGGTTAAAGCTGTTCTTCTCCGCCTCGTATTTTAAGATCGACGTGATATGCTCCTGACCGCACACGTCGTCAAAGGTCTTCGGACGCCATTTCCGATACAAAGCCTGATGCAAAGCACTTCCCCCCTTCAAAAAAACACAAGCTGCAAAACAAGACCATACACCTCGACCTCGAATGTCGCGTCTGCGCGACACACGTACCCATCACTCAAAGCAGGCTGACTCGCGGCACATCGGGTACACCGCTTAATGCTGCTTGGTTCCCCACCTGACATGGTTCACAGCTCCC
>JAGAUC010000012.1 GCA_017621015.1 Clostridia bacterium
CGCGCCCTGCATCATCGGGATGGCGCCCGAGGCGTGAAGGTTGGTCATATCCACGTCCAGCGAGGAAAGCACCTTCATGGCGCTCTTTACGGTGTTGGGGATGTCATGAAGCTTGAGGTCAAGGAAGATCTTGTGTCCTCTTGCCTTGATCTCTCTTACGATCGAGGGACCTTCGGCATAAAACAACTCCATACCGATCTTTACAAAGGGCTTTTTACCCTCAAACTTGTCAAGAAATGCGAGCGTTTTCTCCTTGCTCGGAAAATCACACGCAATGATTACGTCCTTTCCCATCAGTGGGCTCCTCCT
Source organism: Clostridia bacterium (assembly GCA_017621015.1). Taxonomy (GTDB): domain Bacteria; phylum Bacillota; class Clostridia; order Oscillospirales; family CAG-272; genus RGIG8775. The sequence goes on from JAGAUC010000012.1 coordinate 310, forward strand.
ATAATATCCTTCAGATTGGTTATGTTATACTTTTCCATCGCGGCAGGCAGAGCCTCCACGAGCTCCTTGGCGGCAAAGGGGGTGACAAGGTTGGCCGCACCAACCTCGACCGCCGTAGCGCCGGCCATCATCATTTCAATGACCTGCTCCGCACTCGAGATGCCGCCCATACCGATGATCGGAATGTTGACCGCGTCATAGACCTGGTAGACCATACGAAGGGCTACCGGGAAAATGGCGTCACCCGAGAAGCCGCCGATCTTGTTGGCAAGAATGGGCTTTTTACGGCGAAGGTCAATGCGCATACCCAGAAGCGTATTGATCATCGAGATACCGTCCGCGCCCGCCGCCTCGCAAGCCTTTGCGATCTCGGCAATGTCGGTGACGTTGGGCGTCAGCTTGATGTAAACGGGCTTCTTGGAAACCGCTTTTACTCGCTTGGTGATCTCCTCGGCGGTCTTTGCCGAGCTTCCGAAATTCACGCCGCCCGCGTGAACGTTGGGGCAGCTGATATTTACCTCAAGAATTCCAACCTGCTCCTGGGCGCTCAAAATCTCCGCTACCTTGGCATACTCGTCGGGCGAAAAACCGCAAACGTTGGCAACCACGGGCTTGGAGAAGCATTTTTTGAGCCTGGGAAGCTCCTCGGACACTACCTTTTCCACACCCGGATTCTGAAGCCCCACGCTGTTAAGCATACCCGATGAGCAATCTGCGATGCGCGGTGTCGGATTACCAAAGCGCGGCTCGAGCGTTGTCCCTTTAAAGGAAAAGCTGCCCAGACAGTTGATATCGTAAAGCTCGGCAAACTCATAGCCGTAACCAAACGTGCCGCTGGCGGGAATGATGGGATTGTCAAGCTCCCAATCGCCTAAGTTTACCTTCGTGCTTACCATAAGATCTCTCCTTTCGCCATGACAGGGCCTTCCTTACAGATGCGTTTATAGCCCGTAAGGGTCTTGCAGGAGCATCCCATACACGCGCCGAAGCCACAGCCCATACGCTCCTCAAAGCTAAGCTGACCGTCGGTCACGCTGGCTCCGTGGATGGCCTTCAGCATGGGCTCGGGGCCGCAGGTATAAAAGTGGGTATAGCTCACGTCCTTCATCGCATCGGTGACAAAGCCGCGGATGCCGTAGCTGCCGTCCGCCGTGGTCACAAGCACCGTGGCGCCGAGCGCGCGGAATTCTTCCTCATAAAAAACGTCAGGCTTGCTGTTAAAGCCAAGGATGACCGTGGGCTTCTTTCCCTCTGCCACAAGCCTGCGGCAAAGCAGGTAAAGGGGAGGAACGCCAACGCCGCCGCCAAGCAGAAGCGGCTGCTCGCCGCTCTTGGCGGTATCGTAGCCGTTACCCAGGCCACTGAGAATATCCAGCTCGGTGCCTGCGGTATAGCCACTCATTTTTTCGGTTCCCTCGCCCACCACCTTATAGATCAGCGTAAGCGTATCGCCCTCCACGTCGCACACCGAAATGGGGCGACGCAAAAACTCACCGTCAAGCTTCAGATTGACAAACTGACCGGGTGCGGTGATCGCCGACGTGTCGCCGCGAAGCGTCATTTTAAAGACCGACGCGGCGATGGGGCGATTGTCGATTATCGTAAAAATACCTTGTTTCATTCGGACCTCACAGGGTTATTTCGCGTCAATGGTAGACACGCGATTGGTGGTCTCCTCGATAACGTCAAGCACGATGCGAACGGTGTCAAGGCTGGAGAACAGCGTAACGCCGTTTTCGACCGCACAGCTTCGAATTTCAATGCCATCCTCATAATGAACGCCCGACAGCACCGCACGGGTGTTGATGACGTAGTTGACGTAGCCGGCACGAATCGACTCGAAGATCTCCTCGCTGCCCTCCATCAGCTTTTTGCGAACACGGGTACGAATGCCGTGCTCCTTAAGGAAGTTGGCCGTACCGATCGTAGCCTCAATGTTAAAGCCAAGATCGTAGAAGCGGCGAACAAGAGGAAGTGCCTCATCCTTATCCTCGTCGGCAAGCGATACGATGATCGTACCGTAGTTGTGAAGCGAGAAGCCGCCGGCGATGAGGGCCTTCTGCATCGCACGAGGAAGCCTATCGTCATAGCCGATGGCCTCACCCGTGGACTTCATCTCGGGCGACAGATATGCGTCAAGTCCGCGAAGCTTGTTGAAGGAGAATACCGGCACCTTGACGTAGTAGCGCTTCTTTTCCTCGGGATAAAGGTCGAAAATGCCCTGCTCCTTGAGCGACTTACCGAGAATGACCTCGGTGGCAATGTCCGCCAGCGAGTAGCCCGTTGCCTTGGAAAGGAACGGTACGGTACGCGAGGATCGAGGATTTACCTCGATGATAAAGACGTTGTCATCCTTATCCACAATAAACTGAATGTTAAACAGACCGACAATGCCAATACCCAGCCCCAGCTTCTTGGCATACTGAAGAATGATGCCCTTAACGCGGTTGGAAATGCTGTAGGAGGGGTATACGCTGATCGAGTCGCCCGAGTGGATACCCGTTCTTTCAACCAACTCCATAATGCCGGGGACGAATACGCGCTTGCCGTCGCAGATCGCATCGACCTCGACTTCCTTGCCGCGAATGTATTTATCCACAAGCACAGGCTTATCCTCATCAATCTCAACAGCGGTTTTCAGATA
>JAGAUC010000013.1 GCA_017621015.1 Clostridia bacterium
CCCAGCAGACGATATCTCACCGAAAAACGTCAATTTATCTTTTTACCAAAAAGAGCTGAGTCGTTTGACTCAGCTCTTTGTTTATGCGTTTTTGTTGGTTTTGAATTGCATTTTGTAGAGGTCGGCGTAGATACCGTCAAGCGCAAGAAGCTCGTCGTGGCTTCCCTGCTCAGCAATCTGTCCGTCCGAAACCACGGCGATCTCATCGGCATTCTTGACGGTGGAAAGGCGATGCGCCACCACAATGGTGGTACGGCCGCGGCACAGCTCGTCCAGAGATTGCTGAATGAGGATCTCGGTGGCATTATCCAGCGCACTGGTCGCCTCGTCCAAAATGAGAATGGGCGGATTTTTGAGGAATACACGCGCGATGCTCAGGCGCTGCTTCTGTCCGCCCGAAAGCTTAACGCCGCGCTCACCGATCTCGGTGTCATAGCCGTTTTCCAGCGACAGAACAAACTCGTGAATGTTGGCCTTCTTGGCCGCCTCGATGACCTCCTCCTCGGTCGCGTCGGGACGTCCGTAGAGAATGTTGTCACGAATGCTGGCATTGAAAAGGTAAATATCCTGCTGAACAATGCCGATGTTGGCGCGCAAAGAGGCACGGGTAAAGTCGCGCACGTCGGTGCCATCTACGAGGATCGCGCCCAATTTGATGTCGTAAAAGCGCGGGATCAAATGACACATCGTGGTCTTTCCGCCTCCCGAAAGGCCGACCAGCGCAAAGGTTTTTCCCTTTTCGATGTCAAGGCTGACCTGCTTTAAGACGTCGGTATCCTCACCGTATCCATAGGTAACGTCCCGAAACTCAATGTGTCCGTCCAGGCGTCCCGCATCGCGTGCGCCCTCGGTCTCGGGCTCCGGCTGCTCGTCCATAATTTCCAGGAAACGGCGGAAGCCGGTCACGCCGTTCTGGTACTGCTCCATAAAATTGATCAGGATCATCAGAGGCGATATAAACAGATTGACCGAGACGACAAACGCCGAATAGTCGGCGAAATTGATGAGATCGTTGTAAAGGAACAGACCGCCCGCGATCAGCACGATCACGTTGAACACGTCGGTCACAAAGGTGGTGGCCGAGTGGAACTGTCCCATTGCCTTGTACGCCTTGCGTCTGGCCGCGACAAAGGAGGCATTGCCCTCCTCAAACTTGTGGGCCTCCAGCACCTCGTTGTTGAACGCCTTGGTCACACGGATTCCCGAAATGCTGCTCTCCAGCGCGGCGTTGATGACCGCCACCGACTTGCGGCTCTCCATAAAGGCGTCGCGCATCTTCTTGCGAAGCGTCCACGAGATCACCACCAGAATGGGCACACAGGCAAAGACGATCAGCGTCAGCTCCCAGCGGATCGAGCAAAGGTAAGCAAAGGCGACCACAAGCGAAATGCCCGAAATGAGGATGTTTTCGGGACCGTGATGCGCCAGCTCACTGATATCCATCAGGTCGTTGGTCATACGCGACATGATTTTTCCCGTCTCGTGGTTATCAAAAAAGCGGTACGGCAGCTTCTCCAGGTGACGGAACATATCGCTCCGCATCTGCGCCTGCATACGAACGCCCATCACATGTCCGTAATACTGCACGAAATAGCTCAATAACATACGGATCACGTAGATCGCCAAAAGCATAACACCGAAGAAGATGATCATTTTATACTTGCGGTCTGGGATCAGCTCGTTGAGCATGGTACGGGTCACAACGGGATACAAAATCGCCGTCAGCGCCACCATCAGCGACGCCAGCATATCCAAAATAAAAATTTTTTTGTGCGGCTTGTAGTAAGCCAGAAAGCGTTTGAGCATAGCCATTTCCTTCAATTTTAAATTACGTCGTATTATAGCACAATTTGCCAAAAAAGTAAAGGGGTGGAAAGCAAACTTCCCACCCTCTTTTTTAATCATTCCTTCGGAATCGGAGTTATGACCACCTTACCCTCGCTATCCAGAAGCGGTGTAAGGCCACCCGAATAGCCGCCCTGACAATAGAGATAATTGACACCCGTCTCCTTATCCACCAAAATGGCCGCCGAGCCCGACATGGTGTTTTGCGAATAGATCCTCTCAAACCGTTTTTCTTTTTTCATCGCTATGCCTCCCAAAAGACAAACTTCTTGCGCTTTATTTTATCATATTTTTTGCAAAAAGTAAACAAGTGAAGCGGTGAGAAATTAAAAAATGTTGATTTTTCGATAAAAATATGATAAGATGAATTATATTAAACCGTGACGGAGGAAATATGAAAGCAAAACTTCTGACTGTTTTCCTGTGCCTTTGTATGCTCGCGAGTGTGAGCTGCGGAGCGCCCGACGCCGAAACTACCGCAACCCCCGAACAGCCGAGCGTAACCACTCCCACCGCCTCGCCCCCCGAAACCCCCGAGCAGGAAGACGAGACGACCGTGCCCCTTGAAACGACGGCCCCCGAGACCGATGCGCCGCCAAAGATCCCCTTCCCCACTGATCATATCGGGGAAAATTCCGTGGGCCTTGTCTACATAAAAACAAACAGCGGCACCATCACGGGTGCCAAGGACGTCACCGTTCCGCGCCCCGACAAAAGCGGAAGAACGCTGAGCGCCGAGGGGTATCTCTCGCCCGCAAATTCGGGCGACCAAAACCTGCGCGGCTTTGCCGACCTGCTGGCACAAATCCAAAGCAGCTATAGCACCGCCGACCCCTATACAACGCTTTCTATCCCAAGCGGAACCTATCGCATCAAATCTTATAAGCAGTTTGCAATTCACCTGAAGGAGCTTCACAACCTCTGCATTGACGGCGGCGGCTCGCTCTTTCTGCTTGAGGACTCCGACCGCGCGATCGGTAGTGCGGCGCTCTTTGGTCTTGAGTACTGCGACACGGTGGAATTCCGCAATTTCTCAATCGATTTCGACTGGGAGAGTTACCCCCTTTACGTGATCGGTGAGGTGATCTCCGCCGACACCGAGACCCAAAGCGTCACCTTCCACATCGATTCGCATAAGCTTCCAAGTCAGGTCAAGATCGGAGGCGGACGCTCGTGGGATCCGTCCATTGACAACCGCTCGGACACCGTTGGCTTTATTCCCTATGGCTCGGTAAAAAGCAGCGAGGTACTCGACGAGCATACGCTTCGCGTGTACTACTCCGCCGCAAGGAGCGCCAAGGACGCAAGGCCCGGTCAGCAGTTTCAGTTTTATTTCCAGCCCAATTTCAAGGCAAGCGCCTTCCGTATGCTGAACAACAAAAACGTGACGCTGGACAGCATCACCATCTACTCCGCCCCCTACGAGGCCGCGTGGAATGCCGCCGGCGACGGCTATCACATCGTAAACTGCAAGGTCATCCCCGCCGAGGGGCGGCTCTTCTCCACCTATACGGGCTTTGAGACCCACTCGGTCAAGGGCAACGTCATCGTGGAAAACTGCGAAATGATGGGTGTGCTTGACGATAACATCCATCTCTCCAACCACTTTATGGGCGGCGAAAACGTCAAGATCGATGACTACACAGTGGAAATGCGCCACCTGCAGACCTTTTCCTTTAAGCATTATTTTGTTGAGGGCACAAGGCTTGCGCTTTACGACAAAAACCACCGGCCGCTCGGCTACAGCTCGGTCATCGAGTCGGTGACGTCTCTCAAGGAGGGCGTCAACGATATGGCGACCTACACCGTGCGCTTCCGTGATCCCCTGCCGCAGGCTATAAGCCCCACCGACATCTTTATGACCGAGGACTACTATGACGGCTCGTTTATCATTCGGAACAACCGCTTCAGCCGCGGACTTTGCCACGCGCTGTACCTCGGCCTTAGTAACGGAACGGTGGAAAACAACACCTTTGACAACTTTGCCTACCCCTCTCTCATCCTCACCACGGTAACACGCTGGGAGCGCTGGCACATTGGCGGAAACGTGGAGAACGTGGTCATCCGCGGCAATACGATGACGCGGTGCAATACCGCCGGGCGTGATCCCGCCAGCCTTGCGGTGGTGGCCGGGCGCGACGCGCAGCCCACCGATTTTACGCCTGCCGACGGCTACGTCATCCGCAACGTTCTCGTAGAAAACAACGTGGTGGACGGCTCTACCGGCTCGGCCTTCGCGCTCTTCTCGGCCGAGGATGTCTTCGTGCGTAACAATACATTCCTAAATTCCAACTTGCTCCCCACCACCAAGCCGCGGCGCGTGGGCTGGGGCAACGCCTACGTTTCCAACGCCCGCAACATTACGTGGGAAAACAACGAGATCCACAATGAAGGCCACGCCTACGAAAACGGACTCTACGTGGACACGGCCACGGTTTTGAATTTTGAAGAGAAGGAATAAACCAAAAGTATCTTAAAGGGCGTGCCAAGGTAGCGGTAAAATACCTACAACCCAACAAGCAACCAAAACAGCAAAGAATGCAGCGGCAAGGAGTAAAAACTCCTTGCCGCTGCATGATTATTTACTGAAAACAACCGTGACTGTCGTACCGACGCCGAATTCACTTTCGATGGAAAGCTCTGC
>JAGAUC010000081.1 GCA_017621015.1 Clostridia bacterium
ATCTGCGAGGACGAAAGACTTGTGTCTGTCAGGATCTTGCCGTCAGCAATATCACCCGAACGGCACCACATAAACGGCGAAACGGGGATCTTGCTCGACCAAGGCTGAACCGTTGTACCGTCAGAGATGGTATAGTTGGCTCTCGCGCAGGTGACCTTGCCGTCTGCGGCAATCACGGTAAAGGTCTCGCCATTCAGCTCGGTCGTCACAGCCGTACCAAGCTTCGGCGTTTCAAAATCGTTGTCATAGACGTGAGGCAGGATCAGCTCCTCAACGTGAAGGTTGTCAAAGTAGGTGTACGCGGTATAGGCCGTGTCCTCGACCGGATACAAAAGTTGAACCGCTACAAGACCCGCTTGCTTGGCAACCAGGTCCTCGGTCAGCGTAAGATCACAGGTCACCGTGGTCCACGTGTTTGCCTTTACGGCCTTGGAGGCCGTGGCACCCGTAAACTCAGTACCGTTCGCGACCATTGTGCCCATATAGAGGGTCAGATCGCGAGTCGGGTAAATGTCAAAGGTCACGCGGAAGGTCTTGCCAACATCCTCGCTCGTCAGACCGTTCACCTGATCATTTGTCATCGTATTGAAGAATTTGATCTTTTGCCCCTGCCCCACCTTGGTCTTGACACGGAAGATCTGCGAGGACGAAAGGGTCTCATCCTTTATGAGCCAGCCGTCAGCAATATCACCCGCTCTGCACCACATAAACGGCGACGCGGGAATCAAAACAGACCACGGCTGAACCTTTGAGCCATCGGAGAACGTATAATTGGCTCTGGCATCGGTCACCTTTCCGTTCTCAGCCACAACGGGAATATCACCGTACATGACTGCCGTTCCGATAGCCGGCGTTTCAAAATCGTTATGGTATGCGTATCCCTCGCTTGATTTTTCGGCAGATGCGAAGGCAAGCGTTACGTACTCGCCAAGCTCCAGATCGGCAAGTGCCGAAAGATCCAGCTCCAATTTACCTTTTAAGATCTCATAAGTGCCGATAAGCGTCTTGCTTCTCCAAGCAGCAGATGCGACCAAGGTGTTATAGGTAAGTGCCGAATCCACAAGCGTGTCAGCAAGTGCGTATACGTTTACCGAAAGCGGCGAATTCAGCACCGTATCCGCGCGAAGAAGCACCTTTTCCGCTTCAATCACGTTCTCGGCCTTAAAGCTTACGAGTGTCGTATGGGTACCGCTGACCTTAAGCGCTCCGGCCGCGCCGAAGGCCTTGTCAGGCTCGACGGCAGAAACGTAAGTGTCGGCCGCCGAATCCACAAGATACGTACCCTCAGTCTTAAAGGAAACCGTACGTTCCTCGGCAAGTGAAACGCCGTTTTCGCTCTTGACACCGTCCGAGATGTGGATGGTATAGCGAGTTCCGGCCTCAAGAGCCTCTCCCTCAAAGGTATAAAGGGCACCCAGCTCGGAAGCGACCCACGTGCCGCTGACCTTCTTGCCGTTCTCGGAAGTCACGGTAACACCGCTGTTTACCGACGCGGGGTCTACAGCATCCACAAAGCGGATCTGAATGGTCTGACCGTAATAGTAGGAATTCAGCTCGGTGCCGTACGGCGTGTAGGGACCTATCGCCCACTCACCCGTTACGGGAACATCCTTCGCGCCGTCAAGCGGCGTTACCCAAAGCACCTCGGGCGCGCGGTTTGCGTCGGGCTTGAGATATACGTCAAAGAACTTGATCATCGCGTTCGGACGGTAATAGCCGAACTCGGTATCGTAGCCTACGGGATACGTGTGTCCCTGGTCAAGCTGCGTAATGGGCAGGAAGGGATTGACCGCGTTCTCACGGAACCATTCCACCTCATCTTCCCAGTAGGCATAGCAGCTGTATTCGTCGCGTGTACCGCAGGAAAGCACCATCGGCACCTTCTCGTAGCCGGCCCAACTCTTAAAGAGCATCTCTACACCGCCGCCCGACGAATTGTAGGTCACGGTACAATCCGAGCTTACTTCGTTTTCACAGGTCTCATCATAATACATAAAGGGCTGAACGATGGCCTTGGAAACGGCTCCGTCCACAAGAATATCGCCTTCATAAACAGAGTTGTCGTATGTTTTGCCAAAGGCCGTTACCGCAGTCTGCGGAAGCTGCTTGTTGTTTTTGATGGAAAGCGTGGCAAGACCTATCGTGGCCTTGGAGATACCGCCCGCACCAACGAGCGTGTTGCTGTAGCCGAGCTCTGCGGCAAGATATTTCGCCAAACGAACCGCCGCACGCGCATTGTGAGCCGAGCTAGCCGACAGGCCGTACTGTCCACCGCTGCCATTGAAGGCATATTCGTTCCGATACTGGAAGGGCCAATACGGGTGGTCGTATTCCACACACGCGTAACCGTTGAGAGCAAACGAGGTATAGGTGATACGAGTATACCCCGCAAGCACGTTCTGCTCACGGTTTTCCAGCGTACCCTCCTGAATGTAAAGCGGAGCCGTGTGTTTCGGCTGCGAGGGATAAATGATATCCATGCTCTGCTTATACTCGATGGGCGTGCCGTCCTTCTTGGAAAGCCCGGCGATCATTTCCTCCACGCTGTCAAACGAGCCCAGCCCCAGCGTGTCATATTTCTTGGGATCGACCGCATTGACCTCCGCCTCGCTGGATACCTTGGTATTCCAGATCTCGCGGAACTTTTCCATCGAGCCGCTTACGGCAAAGATCGAGGGATCCCAGAACCATACGTCGCGCTCCAGGCGGCAGCCCTCGGGAAGGAAGTACAGGAAATTTGTGCTGGTCGTTACACCAAGATCCTTGAGCGCCGCGTCGGTCGTGCAGTTGTTGAACATCTCGCGCAGAGAGACCAGCGCGTTCTCGATGTAAGGCGTTACGGCGTTCTCATTCGACTTAAAGTCAACGGTGACTACAAGATAGCCCTGCTCAATGTAATCCTTCAGAATGGAAACGTCATCCTCCTGACCGATGCGCTCACTGGCGCGGTGGTTGAGAATGTAGAAGATGATTCCCTTCTGGGCGTAGTAGCGCGTGGTGTACTCCAGCTTGCCGTCCTC
>JAGAUC010000082.1 GCA_017621015.1 Clostridia bacterium
TATGTACTGATCCTGTCGGGTGACCACATTTACAAAATGGATTATTCGGGGATGCTTGCCTACCATAAGCAAAAGAAGGCGGACTGTACGATTGCCGTCATTGATGTTCCCCTTGAGGAGGCAAGCCGTTTTGGCATTATGAGCACAAACGAGGACGGCTCGATCTATAAATTCACCGAAAAACCAAAGCAGCCCGACAGCACAAAGGCCTCGATGGGCATTTACGTGTTTACAAGAGAAAAGCTGGTGAGGTATCTGGAACAGGATGCCGCCGACAAGACCTCATCAAACGATTTCGGCAAAAATGTCATTCCTAGTATGCTGGCGGCAGGTTAGAGGATGTACGCCTACTCCTTTGACGGCTACTGGAAGGACGTGGGCACGGTCTCCTCGCTTTGGGAAGCTCATATGGATATGCTTGGCGAAAGGCCGGCGCTCGATCTGAATGACGAGAGCTGGCGGATCTACTCGCGTCACGAAAATCTCGCACCACAGCACATCGGGCCCGGTGCCGTGGTCCAAAACGCCTCGATCACTGAGGGGTGTGAGATCCATGGCACGGTCATCGACTCGGTGATTGGGACGGGGGTAACAATTATGGCGGGGGCTTACGTAAAGGACGCGGTTTTAATGAGCGGTGTTACGGTCGGGCGAGACGCCAAGGTAGAATACGCCATTCTTGACGGTGACGTTTCGGTTGGAGACGGGGCAAGCATTGGCAGACCAAAGGAGGAGGCAAGCGGTATCACGGTGGTGGGTATGGCTACAAGTGTGCCGAGCGGCTACGTCATTGGTGACGGAGAAATGATTACCGAAATCAAGGAGGAGAGAGCACAATGAGCGCAGCAGGACTTATTTTTTCCAACATTCACGACGGTGCGATCCGCGAGCTGACCGGCAACCGCACCATGGCAAGCGTGCCGTTTGGCTGCCGATACCGCTTGATCGATTTCGCCCTTTCCAATATGGTGAATTCGGGCATTACCAAGGTGGGAATCGTGACACACAATAACTATCAATCGCTTTTTGACCATATCGGAAACGGAAAGGACTGGGACCTGGCGCGCCGCTCGGGCGGCCTGAAGATTCTTCCGCCCTTCATTGCCTCCTTCTCAAGCCCCATTCCCGACAAGCTGTATACCACACGCCTGGAGGCTCTTATGGGGGTCATGAGCTTTTTGAAAAACTGTAAGGAGGACAACATCGTTTTATCAGATTGTGATGCGGTATGCAACGTAGACCTTTCGCGTGCTTTTGCTCAGCATAGGGAAACCGATGCCGACGTGACGGTGGTTACGGCGGACTTTGAATTCGGCAAATACGAGTTCAACGCCAACATTGTGCGTGTGGCCTCCGATGAGGAAGGCCGGATCACCGGTTTTACAAAAATTCGTCCAAAAAGCGGCACGGAGTGTCTCAGTACAAACATTCTGTTGGTGAAAAGGACATATCTGATTGGTCTTGTGGAGAATGCAGCAGCTAAGGGACAAACGGATTTTTACCTGGATGCGCTGCTGCCAAACATTGGCTGTGATAAGCTCTTCGTGTATCATCACAGAAAATATTACGCTGTGATCGGCTCGCTGGAGGGGTACTACGCCTGCAATATGGAGCTTCTCGATCCAAAGGTCAATGGGGAGCTGTTTCGTGTGCCTAATTTTCCGATCTATACCAAGGTGCGAAATTCCGCGCCGACCAAGTATACCGGAAGTGCTGAGGTCAAAAATTCGCTTGTGGCCGATGGGTGCGTGGTTGAGGGAAGAGTTGAAAATTCCGTACTGTTCCGCGGTGTAAGGGTGGGACGCGGAAGCGTGATCCGCAATTCCATCGTGCTTCAGGATACCGTGATCGGAGCCAATGTCACGCTAAACTGCGTCATTACCGACAAAAGCGTATGGATTCACGATGGGCGTATGCTTTCGGGCCATGAGACGTTGCCGTTTTTCATTGCCAAGGGTACAAGCGTTTGAGAAAGGACGGAAAGGAAATGAAAAAGATTTTGTTTGTTGGTGCCGAGGTCATGCCGTTTGCCGCCACGGGCGGTCTCGGTGACGTGATGGGGTCACTTCCCTCGGCCATTGCACGCGCCGACGCCGAGACTGACGTTCGTGTGGTCATGCCGCTTTACGGTGCGATCGGTGAGGAGTGGCGCGCACAAATGGAGGAGGTTGCCACCTTTGAGCTTTGGCTTTCGTGGAGACGGCTATACTGTGGTGTGAAATGTATCAAAAGAGATAATATAAAGTATTATTTTGTCGATAACGAGTATTATTTCAAGCGCGAAGGGCTTTATTGATATTACGATGACGGTGAGCGCTACGCGTATTTTTGTATGGCGGTGCTGGAGATGCTGAAGCATCTTGATTTTTATCCCGATGTTTTACACGCCAACGATTGGCACAGTGCGCTCAGCGTTATCTATTTGAAGCGCCTTTTTCAAACGCGGCAGGGATACGAGGGAATAAAAACCGTTTTTACTATTCACAATATTGAGTATCAGGGAAAGTATGATCTTCACATTCTCGGTGACGTTTTTGGGCTTGGTGAGGACGCACATGGCATTCTGGAGTACGATGGCTGTATAAACCTGATGAAGGGGGCCATTGTATGCGCGGACCGCGTTTCTACGGTAAGTCCGCGCTATGCCGAGGAGATCTGCACCGCAGACTATGCACACCGTCTGGAGTATATCATCCGCGCGGAGCGTCCCAAGCTTCGCGGTATTCTCAACGGCATTGATTATGACTATTATAATCCCGAGGCCGATGTGGATATTCCGTTTGATTTTTCGTCAGACCACCTTTCGGAAAAAGGGCAAAACAAAGCAGCATTGCAAGAAGATTGTGGACTAGGTGTTTCGAGGGAGACACCTTTGTTTGCGATTGTTTCTCGGTTAGCCTCTCACAAGGGGCTGGATCTTGTTGTGGAGATTGCCGAGAGGCTCCTTTCGGAGCGAGACGTTCAGCTGATCGTTCTTGGTCAAGGTGAGTGGCGGTACGAGCAATTCTTCCGTGAGCTTGAAAGGCGTTTTCCCGGGAAAATGAAGGCGCTTATCTGCTACGATCGTGCGCTCTCCAAGAAGGTTTACGCCGCGGCGGACGTGTTTGTTATGCCGTCAAAAAGCGAGCCCTGCGGACTCTCACAGATGATCGCCTCGCGATATGGCGCGGTTCCCGTGGTGCGCGAGACGGGCGGACTTTACGATTCCATAAAGCCCTACCACGAGGCGGCAGGCGAGATTTTTGGAAACGGCTTTACCTTTGCCGGCTATTCCCCAGGGGAGCTGTGGGAGCGTATTCTTGCGGCCGAGTCACTTTACCGCCGGCCGGACGCTTGGGCGCGGCTCGTGAAGAGGGTTATGCAAACCGACTTCTCGTGGTCGGCATCGGCCAAAAAATATCTGGAAATGTACCAAGAGCTTTAAAAGCAGAAAGGAAATTCTCTATGTCAAAAACCATGACCGAAAAGCAGGTTCGGGAAAATATAGAGGCTAAGCTGTCCAGGCAGTTCGGCTGTACGGCAGATGAGGCCTCGCGCGAGCAGATGTATAAGGCGGCGGCCATGACGGTAAAGGACATTCTGACGGCCAAGCGAACGGCCTATAAAAATAAAGTAAACGAGGCAGGGGCCAAGCGCGTGTACTATATGTGTATGGAGTTTTTGCTCGGGCGCTCCTTGCGCACGAATCTGTGCAATCTCGGTCTTACCGAGCCTTACCGGGCGGCGCTTTCGTCGCTTGGCTTTGACCTGGAGGATCTTTATGAATGTGAGCCCGATGCGGGGCTTGGAAACGGTGGCCTCGGACGCCTTGCCGCATGCTTTATGGACTCGCTTTCCTCACTTGATTATCCCGCTACGGGCTTTTCCATCTGCTACGAATACGGTCTTTTTAAGCAGATGATCGTGGACGGCGTGCAGATCGAGCTTCCCGATGTATGGCTTCCGGGCGGTGAGGTGTGGCTCACGCCGCGCACCGACCGCATCTTTAAGGTGCGAATGGGCGGCCGTGTTCATGAGGAGTGGAAAAACGGACATCTTGAGATTGCCTATGAAGGCGGTGACGTCATCGAGGCGGTGCCCTACGATATGATGATCTCGGGTGCGGACAGCGACGCGGTCAGCCTTCTCAGACTCTGGAAGGCGCGGGACATTCACAACTTCAATATGGGGCTTTTCACCCAGGGACAGTATACCCGTGCGCTTGAGGAAAGCACCAACGCGGAGATCATTTCCAAGGTGCTGTATCCGTCCGACAACCACACCGAGGGCAAGCTTTTGCGCCTTTCCCAGCAATACTTTTTGGTTTCCGCCTCGGTGCAGAGCATCGTGCGCGACCATATGGCGGTCTACGGCACGCTGGACAATTTTTCCGACAAGGTGGCCATTCATATCAACGACACCCACCCCGCGCTTTGCATTCCCGAGCTGATGCGTATTCTGATCGACGAGTATTTCTTTTCCTGGGAAAAGGCGTGGGATACGGTGTGCCGAACGGTGTCCTACACCAATCACACGGTGATGCCCGAGGCGCTGGAGTCCTGGAACGAGGATCTCTTCCGCCTAAAGCTTCCGCGCATTTACACCATTGTAAAGGAGATCAACGAACGCTTTTGCCGCGATGCCTGGCAAAGCTTTCCGGGTAACTGGGATCGCATTTCGGCCATGAGCATCATTGGCTACGGACAGGTACGAATGGCCAATCTTTCGGTTGTTGGCTCACATTCGGTGAACGGGGTCTCAAGGCTTCATTCCGACATCCTCAAAAGCGCTACCTTCAAGGATTTTCACCGTATGTATCCCGAGCGCTTTGACAACGTTACCAACGGCATTGCGCACAGACGCTGGCTGTGCTATGCCAACCCCCGCCTGGCTGAGCTTTTGGATAACTGCATCGGCACCGATTACCGCCGCGAGCCCGAGCGCTTATTGGACTTTGCCAAGTATGCCGACGACAAGTCGGTGCTGGAGGCCATACGGGATATCAAGCACCAAAACAAGGTAGCCTTTTCAGCCTATCTGATGAGAAAAACGGGAAGGAGCATCGACACGCATTCGGTGCTTGACGTCCAGATCAAGCGTCTGCACGAGTACAAGCGCCAGCTTCTGAATGCGCTGAATATCATCGGACTTTATCTGGACCTGAAGGATAACCCCGACAGGGATATGCAACCGCAGACCTTTATCTTTGGGGCCAAGGCGGCACCCGGCTACCATATGGCCAAGCAGATCATTCGTTTGCTTTGCTATATTAGCCGAGACATTGAGAATGACCCGAAGCTTCGTGAGAAGCTACAGGTCATCTTTCTTGAGGATTATAACGTCAGTCTTGCCGAGGTATTGATCCCCGCGGCCGAGATCAGCGAGCAGATCTCGCTTGCAGGCAAGGAGGCGAGCGGCACGGGGTGTATGAAGCTGATGATGAACGGTGCACTTACCGTTGGTACGCTGGATGGCGCCAACGTGGAGATGCTGGCCGCGGCAGGCAAGGAGAATATGTTTATTTTCGGTCTGAGTAGCAGCGAGGTCGACGAGCTGTGGACCCGTGGGTATCACGCCGCGACCTATTACAGTAACAACGAGCGGCTCAAGCGTATCGTCAATCATCTTCATATCGGCTTTGCCGGCGAATCCTTCTCGGAGATCGCGATGTATCTGCTTTCGGGACAGGGAATCGCTGACCCGTATATGTGCCTTGCGGATTTTGAATCCTACCGCCAGACCCACGAGGCGGTGATCGCGGCATACGCGGACAAAACAAGGTGGAACCGTATGTCGCTGTTGAACGTTGCCGCGTCCGGTCACTTTGCCGCTGACCGCAGCATCGAGGAATATGCCACACGCATCTGGGGCTTGAAAAAGCTTTCGCTGGAAGGGAACTGAGATGTTAACAAAGCTTCACGATCTGCTGGAAAACGGACACCTACCTCGCATTTGTAAAACGGTGGGCGGAAAGGATGCTTCAAGGTGCGGCGCCTTTGCCCTTGGTACGGAGCTGATCCTTTCAGCGCTGGTGCCGCGGCGGCTGGGCATTACGGCGGTGACACTTCGGATCGCGAGGGATGGCGAGGAGGCGACCGACCTTCCGTTTGCCTTTTTCGATTCGACGCGCGGTGAGGACGAATACTGCTTGACGTTTACGCTCGACAAGGCGCTTTGCGGCGGCGCGGACGCCCTGCTTTACTATGAGATCCGATTCTCGCGCGGCGCGGAACCGTTGTACACCGATTCGGTTAACAACGTGGATTTCACCCTTTCTGCGCAGTCGGCCGCCAAGTTTCGCTTGCTTGTCTACCGCGCGGACTTTACGGTTCCCGAATGATTTGCGGGCGGCACCATGTATCAGATCTTTGTCGACCGCTTCCGCAGGGGTGCGCCGCAGCGTCTGCCGCGCGCCGACGCGCACCTGAACCTCGATTGGGAAAACGGAATTCCCGATTATCCCGAGCGCGCAGGCGATGCCTTTGACAACAACACCTTTTTCGGCGGCGACCTTGAGGGCGTGAGAGAAAAGCTGGACCACCTTGCTTCACTCGGTGTTACGGTAATCTATCTTTGTCCCATCTTTAAGTCCCATTCCAACCACAAATACGACACGGGCGACTACGAGCAGGTGGATGAAATGTTTGGCGGCGAGGAGGCACTCCGCGATTTGATCTGCGCGGCAAAGCAAAAGGGCATTCGCCTGATTCTCGATGGCGTTTTCAATCACACGGGCGACGACAGCCGCTATTTCAATCGCTACGGGACCTACGACAGCCTCGGAGCCTATCAGTCGCCGGATTCGCCGTATTTTGGTTGGTACCGCTTCGATAAGCACCCTGATCGCTATGACGCCTGGTGGGGCATTGACATTTTGCCCAAGCTGAATCACGGCTGTGAGGCGTGTCGCCAATTCTTTGTGGGTGAGGGTGGCATTGTTGAGCGCTACCTCAAAATGGGGATCGGCGGTTGGCGGTTGGATGTGGCCGACGAGCTTTCAGACCAGTTTTTGGACGCCCTGAGATGCCGTGCCAAGCAAGCCGCAAGCGACGCGCTGATCATCGGTGAGGTGTGGGAGAATGCCGCCGACAAGATCGCCTACGGAAAACGGCGGCGCTATTTCCGCGGCACCCAGCTGGACAGTGTGATGAATTATCCGCTAAGGAATGCCATTCTCGCCTTTGTCTTGCACGGCGATGCCACGTGCCTTTACAACACCGCTACAGAGCTGTATTCCTCATATCCGCCCTTTGTCTGCGATGCCTTGATGAATCTTCTCGGCACACACGATACCGCGCGCATTCTGTCGGTGCTTAGCGGCGCGCAGCTCGAGGAAATGGATAACGCCGAGCTGGCACGGTTTCGCCTGGGCGAGGAGCAGAGAAGGACGGCTGTCGCTCGCCTTAAGGTGGCGTCTACCCTACAGTTTACCCTGCCGGGTGTGCCTTCGGTGTATTACGGCGATGAGGCAGGGCTCGAGGGCGGCCGAGATCCCTTTTGCCGCATGCCCTATCCGTGGGGGCACGAGGAGGGGGAGCTTATGGAGCATTACCGCTTTCTCGGTGGGCTTCGCGCGAAGCATTCCGTATTTCGGCATGGTACGCTTTGCTTTTGGGAGCACCGAGAGCATTTTGTGGCGTATACCCGTGAAGGCGTGGGCGAACGCCTTTTGATCCTTGCCAACAGCGGCGAGAGGGAGGAGACCCTTTCTCTCCCCTCGGTGTGGACGGACGTGGCAACGGGGGAACGGGTGTGGGGCCCTGTCCCGTTGGCACCGATGAGCGCCAAGGTCTTGTCCGAGCAAGCCTTTCTTTGAATTTGGCTATTGACAATAGAGGGGTTATCCAGTATAATGAAAATACGAATTCTTATCCCGCAGGAAGTCGCCTGCGGGAATTCTTTTCGGGGGGGGATATTATGTTCAAAAAACTGTTTGAAAGGCTGACCAAAAGCAAAAACCCCGAAAGCAAGCGCTACCGCTACGATATGGCAAAGCAGATCTGCGGACACCATGTCAAGTATGTGACCGAGAAAAAGGATGGCGTGGACGAGGTGATCGGGCGCAGCGGCGCGCTCAACATCCGCGGTGACGAGCTTTTGGTTTTTGCTTCGTCGGATATTCTGATGCGTTGCCGCATTGAGGATATGCAGGCGTGGGAGCTTCTTTCCAAGGACGGTGTTGTCATCACCGCCCCCGATCTTCAGCGTGGCGGTGAGGAGAGGACGATCATCGTTTACTATGTATATTACCGCTGAGACATTGCAAAAACAGAACGAAAAGAGAAAAAAGTATTGCCTTTTCGGCAAAAAAAGAGTATAATAATAAAGTTATATAAAACGTTTGGAGGAGTACATATTATGGCAAACATCAAGGATGTAAAGAATACGGTCAGCCGTCCCGAGCGCGTGATCCAGTTCGGCGAGGGTGGTTTTTTGCGCGGCTTTGTGGACTGGATGCTCCAGAAGATCAATGAGACCACCGATTTTAGCGGAAACGTCGTGGTGGTTCAGCCCATCGAAAAGGGAATGTGCGATATGCTGACCGCACAGAACGGTCTGTATACCCACATCATCCGCGGCAAGGAGGGTGTGGACAAGACAGTGGTTGACGTCATTTCGCGTTGCGTAAAGCCCTATGAGGACTTCGAGGCGTATATGGCGCTGGCCGAGAACCCCGATTTCCGCTTTATTTTCTCGAATACTACCGAGGCAGGTATCGTATTCCAGGATACCGATAAGCCCACCGACACGCCGCCCGCAAGCTTTCCCGCCAAGCTGACGCTGCTTCTCAAGCGCCGCTTTGATCTGGGGCTTCGCGGCTTTATCCTCATCCCCTGTGAGTTGATCGACCGTAACGGCGATAACCTCAAGAAGGCCGTTCTCTCTTATGCCAAGCTCTGGGGCTATGATGAGGCGTTTGCCGCTTGGGTCGAGCGGGAAAACGTGTTCTGCAACACGCTGGTTGACCGTATCAACACCGGTTACCCCAAGGATGAGCAGATCGACCTTGGTTACGAGGACAACCTTGTGAACACCTCGGAGTACTTCCACCTGTTTGTCATCGAGACCGATTACGATATCGAGGCCGAGCTTCCCTTTGGTAAGGCGAACCTTAACGTCATTGTTACGCCCGATAAGCTGGAGCTTTACCGCACGCGTAAGGTGCGCATCCTTAACGGCGCGCATACCTCGCTGGTTCCGCACGCGCTTCTGTGTGGCTTTGACACCGTCAAGTCCTGCACCGACCACGATAAGATGCGCGCGCATCTCTACAAGTGCGTATTTGACGAGATCCTTCCCACGCTTGATCTGCCCAAGGACGAGCTGAAGGCGTATGCCGAGGACGTGCTCACGCGCTTTGCCAACCCCTACATCAAGCACTACCTGGCGGCCATCTCGCTCAACTCGATCAGCAAGTTCTGTGTTCGCGTTTTGCCCTCGATCAAGGAATATAAGAATCGCTTTGGCAAATATCCGCCTCAGCTGATGTTCTCCTTCAAGAGACTCATCGAGTTCTATCAGACGGGCACCCCCAGCGACGCTCCCGAGGTGATCGACGCCATCCGCGGTCACGAGCTTTCGGAAATTTTGGCCAACACCTCGCTTTGGGGTGAGGATCTGTCGGCTATGTGCGAGGAGATCAAAAATGCAAATACATCCGTCTGATAACGTAGAGATCCGTCCCGAAAACGGACAGAAATATGCGCTTTGTGATATCAAGGCAGGGGAGAATGTCATCAAGTATGGCTTTCCGATCGGTCACGCCAAATGCGACATAGGGAAGGGCGAGCACGTGCATTCGCATAACGTGGCCTCCTCGCTTTCGGGTCTTGGCGATTGGCAATATAAGCCGACAGACTATCCCAAGGGGGACAAAATCGAGCGCACGTTTATGGGCTATCCCCGTAAGAACGGTGACGTCGGTATCCGTAACGAGCTTTGGATCGTTCCCACGGTCGGCTGCGCGGCAAGTGTGGCAAGAGCACTCGCCGAGAAGACGGGCGCCAAGGCTATGAACCATCCGCTTGGCTGCTCGCAGCTTGGCGACGATATGAAGGTCACACAGAAGATCCTGAACGGTCTGATCCACCACCCGAATGCGGGCGGTGTACTGGTGCTGGGTCTTGGTTGCGAAAATAACCACCTCGGACGTATGAAAGAGGTGATCGGCAAGGTTGATGAGGAGCGCGTACGCTTCCTCAACCTTCAGGACTGCGAGGACGAGATGGCAGAGGGACTTGCCATCCTTGAGGAGCTTAAGGCCGTTATGGCTAAGGACAAGCGCATCCCGCTTCCGGTCTCCAAGCTCAAGATCGGCGTCAAGTGCGGCGGTAGCGACGGGTACAGCGGCATCACCGCCAATCCCCTCGTCGGACGCGCTATGGGTCTGTTCGATGATGCGGACGCTACCGTGTTTATGACCGAGGTGCCCGAGGTGTTTGGCGCAGAGGAGATCCTTCTGTCGCGCTGTGACAGTCAAAAGACCCTCGATGAGGTAGCAGGTATGATCCGCCGCTTCCGTGAGTACTTTATTGCCCACGGAGAGGGAATTGCCGACAATCCGTCGCCCGGTAACGTGGAGGGCGGCATCACCACGCTGGAGGAAAAATCGCTTGGCTGTGTGCAAAAGGGCTGCTACGTCAAGGTGCGCGGTGCCCTGGAATTCGGCGAGACGGCCGAGGGCGGGGGACTGTACCTGGTAAACGGCCCCGGTAACGACCAGATCGCGGTGACCAACCTTGCCGCCGCAGGCGTACATATGATCCTCTTTACCACGGGACGCGGCACGCCGCTTTGCGCGCCGGTTCCCACACTCAAGATCTCGACCAACAATGCGCTTTATAAAAAGAAGCCGCATTGGATCGACTTCAATGCCGGTACCATTCTGGACGGTAAGCCGATGGACGAGCTGGCAAGGGAACTTTTTGAGAAATGCATCCGCACCGCCGAGGGCGAGGAGTCGCTTGGCGAGGAGCGCGGCTATTACGATATCGCCATCTTTAAGGACGGCGTAACGCTTTGATCCAAATCACGCGCTGACCAAAAGCACACAGAGAGACCAATACGCCTCTTTGTGTGCTTTCTTTTTTTGAATTTGCTCTTTTTTTGAACTCGGGCCACGCTTTTCTTGGAATTCTCTTGACAAAATCCGTTTTTTTTGATATACTATCTAAGCTTATTTAGCCGCGTGTGTGTTCGAGAAGGAGGCGGGATGGACGTATTTGATCTGGTCGGTCGCATTTTGGCCGGTGTAATGATTGGAGGCCTTTGTGGCTCTATGCCGTTGATTGTGGGGATCTATCTCAAGAGGATATGGCTCGGCTGTATTGGAATGGCAGTAAGCATGGGCTTTGGCCTTCTTATGACACTGGTTTTGTATCGCCCCGCTTTTCTTTCCTTTTTTCCGTCGGCGGCTATGAGTGGGCTTATTTATCTTTTGTCGCGGAAGCAAAATAAGCATTAAATTCCAATTTCATATATCGTGATGTAGCGCATATGGTAGCGCGCCTGGTTTGGGAGCATGCAGGCGGCGGGGACGCCCCCGCGGGCAAAAACGCGCTCCGCGCGAAAAGCAAAGCCACGAAAAGCCTTGCAATCATTGAGAAAACGCCCTTGTAAACATTGACTTTTTCGGCTGTTACCCTTTTCAAAAAAAACACCGACAAAATGTTTTGACCACAGATTTGACCACTTACGGAAAATGACCTAAAAATCGAATATTTTTCACACTTCGGGGTGTGGCGCAGAAGAACAAAATTTAAGATATGTAAGGAGAGGAAAAGCAAATGAATTGTCCGAAATGTCAATCATTAAATGTACAGCCTCATTTAATTTCAGAAGACAAAAAATCAAGAAACGCAAAAGCACTACTTATCGCTATCATAGGATGTATTGCTATTCCTACACTTGTTGCCTTGAGTGGAGGAGAGCATATAGGGTATGGTATACTTTTGGGTATTATAATTGCTGTGCCAGTTGTAGTTGTTCTTAAAATTGTTTTGACTATTATTCCCGCTCGTCAGAAAACAATTTTTGTTTGCGCAGATTGTGGCATGCAGTTTAAACCAAAGAAACGTGGAAATGACTAACGAGAAACAAGAGGCTCTGTCGCATTTTATATCTGAATTTTGAACTTTTCTTTAGAAAAGCTATTGGAGTTGACATTAACCATATAACGTGACAGAGCCAATACAAAAAGATCTCAAAAAAGAGGCTTGATCACCAATAGTAGATCATAAAAAAGGTGAAATTTTTCACACTTCGGGGTGTGGCGCAGTTGGTAGCGCGCGACGTTTGGGACGTCGATGCCGCA
>JAGAUC010000083.1 GCA_017621015.1 Clostridia bacterium
CCCCCGCGCGTCTCTCCCCTTCAAACTTCAATTTAAAGAACAAGGGTGGAGACAAATCTCCACCCTTTGGTTATACGGTTTTCATCCAGGAGAAGGCGAGGTCTACCCACTGCGCGATGCGCGGATTGGCGTACATGGGCTTTGGTGCCGTGACGTCGGTAGCCAGCGCCATGCCGTGCGGGCCGTTCGGGAAAATGTGCACCTCGAAGGGGGCGCCCACCTCGGAGAGCGCGGTCGCCATACGGAGCGTGTTTTTGATATTCACCGCCGGATCGTTTGCCGTTTGCCACAAAAAGGCAGGCGGCAGGTGCTCACGCGAGAGATTTCGGTCGGGCGAGCAAAATTCGATCTGTTCCCGGGTCGGCTCACTCGTGCCGAACACCTTTTCAAAGGTTCCCTGCTTGATGTCGGGCATATAGGACAGCACCGGATAGCAAAGCAGCATTCCGCACGGACGATTGCTTCCGAAGGGTATGTCAATGGCCCCATTCACCTCGTCTGTGTGCCAACGCGTGCCGAGCGAGGCGGCCAGATGTCCGCCCGCTGAAAAGCCGCACACGAAAATGCGCGCAGGGTCAATGCCGTATTCCTCGGCGTGGCCGTGAATGTATGCCATCGCCAGCGAAGCCTCCAGAAGCGGACGCGGAAACTTGGCCTTTTCTCCCAGCGAATAGGTCAGAACAAAGCAATGAATGCCGCGTGCGGCAAACGCCATCGCCACAGACTCCCCCTCACGGTCGGCACAAATGTGGTTGTAGCCGCCACCGGGGATGACCAGCATCGCGTCACTCTTTTCAGCCCTTGTTAGTGGAACGTAGGACGTCAGCGTTACGCCGTCGCTGTCTTCACAAAGACGAATCACCTCATGTCTCATTTCGCCGCTCCTTTATATCGTCTTCATCCAGGAGAATGCCAGCTCCACCCAGCCTGCAATACGCGGCAGGATCATGCGCTCGTTGAGCGCGGTGATCTCGTTGGCAAGGCCCAGACCGTGCGAGCCGTGCGGATAGACGTGCGCCTCAAAGGGCACGCCCGCCTCGGAAAGTGCCGTGGCCATACGAAGCGTGTTCTGCACGTTAACGCACACGTCATCGGCGGTATGCCAAAGGAAGGCAGGTGCCGTGGTCTCGGCGGAAAGTCCGCGATCCAGCGAGCAAAATTCGATCTGCTCCTCAGTCGGCTCCTTGGTGCCGAAGGCGTTGTGGAAGGTGCCCATATGCGTCTTTTCAAAATAGCTCAGCACCGGATAGCAAAGAAGCATACCCGTCGGGCGGTTGATGCCATAGGGGATGTCCAGCGCCTCGTTTACCTCCTTTGTGTGCCAGCGCGTACCGAGCGAGCCGGCCAGATGACCGCCTGCGGAGAAGCCGCAAACAAACACGCGCTCGGCGTTCACGCCGTACTCCTCGGCGTGCTCGCGGATGTACGCCATCGCCAGCGATGCCTCAAGGAGCGGCCGCGGGAATTTGGCCTTTTCCTTGACCGAATAATTCAGGACGAAGCAATGAATACCGCGCGCGGCAAAGGCCATGGCGATGGACTCACCCTCGCGGTCCGCACAGACCGCGCCATAGCCGCCGCCGGGAATGACCAGCATCGCGTCGCTCTTTTCGACCCTTGTCAGCGGAACGTAGGTCGTCAGCGTTACGTTTTCATCGTCCTTGCAAAGATGGATCACTTCGTGTCTCATAAAAACCTCCTATTAAAACAGCTCAATGAGCTCTTTGTTACTTTTTGTAAAATTGCGGATCCCCGTTTCGGTGATCGCCACCATATCTTCAATGCGACAGCCGTATCGACCACCAAGATAAATGCCCGGCTCCACGCTTACTACATTGCCCGCGCACAAAAGCTCACCTGGTGCCACCGACGGCGACAGCCGCGGTGCCTCGTGCACCAGCCGCCCGATTCCATGCCCCAGGGAGTGCCCAAAGGCGCCCTTGTAGCCCGCACCGTCGATGATCGCACGTGCAACTGCGTCGGCATCGTGACCCGACCGTCCGCCGCTCGCCAGATAAGCAAGCGCCTCCTCTTGCGCGAGCAGAACCGTGTCATACAGCCGCCTCATTTCGGCGTCCGCCTTGCCAAGCACCACCGTTCGCGTCATATCCGAGCAGTAGCCGCCCACGCGTGCGCCGAAATCCATAGTCAGAAATCCCTTTTCGAGAGGAATGTCACGCGGCACGCCGTGCGGAAGCGCAGACGCACTTCCCGAAACGGCGATGACGTCAAACGCCATCCCCTCGGCTCCCTGCCCGCGCATAAAAAACTCCAGCTCCAGCGCTACCTCGCGCTCGGTCATCCGGGGGCTCATCACCCCAAGGATGTGCGAAAACGCCGCATCGGTGACAGCCTGCGCCTTCTCAATACAATTCAGCTCGTCCTCGCATTTGACCTGCCGCATTTCGGCCAGCCAAGCCGAGGCACCGCTCACAAAGCGAAGCTTTCCGTCCGAAAGCTTTTTCATACGCTCAAGGAGCGACACGGTCACCGCCTCCTCCTCAAACGCCACGCACTCGGCCTTGGCGAGAAGCGCCAGCGCCTCCCCGAGAGTGCCCCCTTTCGCCTCGACCACCTCAAAGCCCTCGCACACGCCCGCTCTTGCCGCCTCGGTATACCGAAAATCGGTCACAAGGTAAGCGCGGTCCGCAAGAACGGCAAGATAGCCGTCCGAAAAATCAAAGCCCGAAAGATAGCTTGCCGAAATTTCATCGCCGATCAGCACGCCGCCAACCTTCGCCTTCGCCATATGCTGTCTCAGCGCCGCAAGCCGACTCATAAAAGTCCCTCCACGCATTTCTTCATATACAGCGCGTCCTCGGCCATCGTGCCGTCCGACTCGCAGATGATACGCGGCGCCAGATTTTCCCGCACGATAGCCTCCGCCAGCGGCTCAAACCACGGACCAAAGTTCTCGTCCGCAAAGGTCAGGTGCTTTTTCTCACCCGAGCCGGTGTACTCGATCTTGGAAAAATGGCAATGCATGGTGCGCGCGATCTCGTCGCCCAGCTCGCGCCCAATATAATCAAAGGTGCGGCGGTAGCTGTCCACGTCGGTGTAATAGCCGCCGATGGCGCGCGCGTTCATATGTCCGAAATCCACCACGGGATACAGATGCCGATCGTGCTTGCAGATCTCAACGACCTCCTCAAGCGTGCCCAGCTGATTGACCTTTCCCATGGTCTCAATGCCCAGGTGAATGGGCGTGTCGCCCACCGCCTCGATGGTCTTCTCCAGCGTGTCGATGGCCAGCGAGACCGCCTCACCGCGCGAGATCTTGGACGCACTACCGCAATGAATGACAATAGTGTCCGCCCCCAGAAGCTCGGCCGCCCAAAGGCTCTTTTCAATATAGGAAATGCTTTTTAGACGCTTTTCCTCCTCCACGCCCGAAAGCGAGATGAAATAGGGCGCGTGAAGCGACATCAGCACCCCGTGCTTTTTGGCCTCCTCGCCAATGGCCCGAAGCACGTCGGCGCTTGTGTTAACGCCGCGCCCTGCCTCGTATTCATAGGCGTCAAGCCCCTTGGAGGCTACCCACGCGGGTGCCTCAAGCGTCGATTTATGTCCCTCGGCGTAAAAGGACTCGCTGTTGCCGCCGGGACCAAACGTTGCTTTGTTTATCATAAATATATCCCTCGTTTTGTAAAATTTCGTTTTCAAATTGAAGTTTAACGGTCCGACTACGCTTGAACGAAGGTGGCGTGCAAACCAAGCCTCCCTCCGAGAGGGAGGGGGACCGCCTGTGGCGGTGGAAGGAGCCTGCGCGACTTCATTGTGCTTGCAGA
>JAGAUC010000084.1 GCA_017621015.1 Clostridia bacterium
TTTCCCCAAAAGTTTTTGAGGGTTGTAGGGGACTTTTTTCAAAAAGTCCCCTACACGTTATCCCCCCGACAAACTGCAATTTTTCTGTTTGTATATATGTGCACGAGTTTTGAAAATCGGTGATTGTTGGGGGTGGTTTATTGACAAAAATGCAAAGAAATGATACAATTTGATTGAAAATCGGGTTATTTTTTTTGAATTTTAGAAAAACAAAGGAGAACTGTAAATGCAAAGTAGGACTTCTCGGATCGGTAAGCTTCTCGTAGCAGTGCTTCTCTTGGCGCTGATGGCGGTGGGGCTTATGGTTACGGCCTCGGCGGCTGACCTTGAGTGGAATCTTCTGACCGACACCGATGCGGGCTATCGGATCGATGACCGCAGAAGCATCTGGAAGAGCGGCACAGAGGAGGACGGCACGCCGTACATGTATTACGACCGTCACAGCAACAAGGGCGGTGCGCTTTACATTTACGACGACCAGAATATCTTTGGAAGTTATCTGTCTTTCTCGCTGGAGGGTGATTTTTATTTCGAGTCCTTCCCCGAGGGCATTCGTAAGAGCGGAAGCAACGAGTATACGCCCGAGCAGCGTCCGCTTTCCTTCCTTTGCTGGATCTACAAGGAGGTCGCGACGGGTAAGGAGACGGTGTTCAACGCGCTTCGTCTGGACAGCGAGGGCTATATTCATACCGACCAGAACGGCAAGGAAAAGAGCGACGTTAGGCTTGAGACCGGAAAATGGTACAACATCCGTTGTGTCTTTTCGCCCAAGAACGGCGCATGTGAGATGATCGTTGACGGTGAGAGGGTGCTGGAGTTTAGCATTGAGCGCTACGATGCAAAGAAATACCTTTCCAGCGCTGTGCGTTACTTTGACGGCTATTACAACTGGGGGGTCAGAATGAAAAATCTGATCGTAAAGACCGACAGCAACTATACGGTGGAGATCAAGCGTGAGGCGGCGGCCGACTATCTGGGCTACCAGACCGCAAAGCCGGCGGACGGCACCTTTTCGGCGCGCGTTTTGTTTGGTCTGAACGGTACCGATTACAACCGCGTTGGTTATGAGGTCATTTACCTTGCCAAGGACGAGGACGGAAATGTCGTGGCCGAGACCCTTTCCAAAAAGGAAAAGGTGATCTACGAGTCCATTCTCGATGCAACCGGCAAGCTCTGCAACGTGAAGGACACCTTTGGTTACGCGTATGCGGCGGCTATTGAGATTCCGGAGCTCCCGTTTGACCCGTGGGGCAGCGGCTTCCAGCTGGTGGTGCGCCCCTTTGTGCTGGGCATGGACGGCATCCGCCGCTACGGACGCGCGACCACACTTTACAGCACCTCTAATACCGATGCGAACGGATACCCGATCTTTGACCGAATGAGTGTGGACAAGACCGTGATCGGGGCAACGGATGATACGTACATCTTCAACGGAAGCGGCGATCGCAAGATGGCGGATTACGGCGCGGAAACGCTTTTGTCGATTCGTAATCCGGGCGGTGAGCAATCCAGCCAGTACCGCGCGGCGTACTTCAGGTTCAAGCTGAGCGAGGACGTAGTCAGCATGCTGGAGACTGCCTCCTCGGCTACGCTTCGCGTGTATATGAATTCGCACGAGAACAACAGCACCCGAAAGGCCTACGACCTGATGGTGCACGGTGCGGGCACGGGCTGGAGCGAGTCGGAGCTGAATTATAACAATTATCAGACGCTGGCACCTACCTACGACAAGCTTTATGAGGGCCCGTATGAGCTGGGCAACTACTTTACGGTGGATGTTCTGGACTATCTGTGTGAACAGATCATCGATGAGGACGGCACCAAGACCGTGGCCTTTCGTCTGACCACCACGGCTCATGATGACGTCATCGCCGCTTACGTTGCTTCCAAGGAGTCGGACTATGAGCCGGTCCTTGAGATCAAAAACTCGATGTACGAGCAGGAGCTCAACCTCTCCAAGTTGGCCAACGTTGGTTATGAGCCTTGGGGCTATGCCGAGTATTTGGTGAACGATTGGTTTGATAACCTCAGAGACAAGGTGTATCCCAGAGATGCGAGCGGAAACCTTGTTTACTATGATGATTACGAGACTTACGGCCCCGAGGGCTACGGTGCGACCGCACCCGAGGGTGACTTTACGGTAAAGGTCAACTGGAAGCACGGCACCAACTGGGCCAAGGAGGCCACAAACGGCTACCAGCTGCCCGAGAGCAAATGGGAGACCTCCATCTTTGCCCGTACGCTTTCAACGCTTGGCACAAGCACCGCGGTATCCTTCTTTGAGACCGACCTTGGCGAGAGAATCACCGAGTATGACGTTTACGGCGGCATTACCAATGCCGGCTTTACCGGAACGGCGACCGGCTTCTTCCACACCGAAAAGCACGGTGAGAGAACTTACGTCATCGACCCCTTGGGCAATCCCTTCTTTGCGGTGGGTGTAAACACCGTCAACCTTGGCGCGACCCAGAATCAGAAGGACTACACCATAGCCGCCTACGGCCTTGAGGAGGTCTACTATGAGCGCATCACACGAACGCTTCAGGAGATGGGCGTAAATCTTACCGCCGAAAGCCCGCACGACGAGCTTCTTAAGGTGGCGGACGGTCTTTCCTGCGTGGTAAACCTCAACCTGATGGTGGAATATATGTCCAAGATCGGTCTTAAGACCGAGTCGGTCTTCAATGCCTTTGACCCCGACTTTGCGCGTGAGGCAAGGGAGCAGGCCGCAGCCAAGATCACAGCAGGCGGCTATGCCGATATGGCGCACGTGTTTGCCTATACGACCGACAACGAGCTGCCCTCGGGTGACGATATCCTGACCCGCTACCTGACCATCAAGCCCGACGAGGAGCCCATCTACAGCTTTTCGTACGCTGTGGCATGGACGTGGCTGGCCAGACGCATGGACACGCCCGTGCCCACGCTGGCCGAGTACAGCCGCTCGCCCGAGCTTCAGGCGATGAACAGTGAGTTCCTGTCCTTCCTTTACAGCACCTATTACCGCATCTCGCGCGATGCCATCAAGGCTGTCGATCAAAACCATATGTATATCGGCTCGCGTGTCAACGGTACCTGCTATACCGACGAGGGCTATCACAGAGCCGCAGGATACTTCCTTGACGTGATCTCGGTCAACCTTTACAACGGCCTCAGCCCTGCGGGCGAGATCATTTCGGGCTTCTACCGCCATACGGGCAAGCCCATTATGGTTACCGAGTTCTTTGCCAAGGGCATGGATGCGATGGATGCCAACGGCTTTAAGCTGGCCAACTCGACGGGTGCGGGAATCCTTGTGTATACCCAGCAGCAGAGAGCGGACTACTATGAGCATTATACCATGAATCTGATCCAGTCCAAGGCTTGCGTGGGTTGGGTATGGTACCGATTCCGTGACAACGACCAGGGCATTTACACCAGCGACGGTGAGAACCGCCTGATCATGCTTCAGGTCTCCTATGGCGCTACGCCTGTTGCCAACACCTTTATGGATGCGGATGGCAACATTCTGAGCGCGGCCGAGGTCGGCGAATACGAGACAGTCTACAAGGGCGAGAAGATGGCCTCCAACCAAAACATCAACAAGGGCTTCTTCAACTCCGACTTCTCGTCGGTCGTTACGGTCTATGAGTACGCTAAGGATGGCACGCTGATCCGCTCGATGGGCTATGAGGTCGAAAAGCCCGAAAGCGAGGACGTGGCAGACGGAGCTCGTCTTGTCGGCAAGGACGGAACGGTCTATACCACCGGAACCGTGAAGGGAGCCGACGGCGGCTACACCGAGACCGTGCTTACGGTCTACGAGGGAAAGTATCTGGCGCTTGCCCGCTCGATCCGCAAGATGAGCGATCATCTGATCGGTCTGATTGAGTATTTTTCTGAGGAATAATTTTTAGGGAGCCTT
The DNA here is from genome assembly GCA_017621015.1 of Clostridia bacterium. Taxonomy (GTDB): domain Bacteria; phylum Bacillota; class Clostridia; order Oscillospirales; family CAG-272; genus RGIG8775. The sequence continues at coordinate 3,905 of JAGAUC010000084.1, forward strand.
GCTGAGTCCGGCAAGGCTCCCGTTTTGTTATTTATGACCAAAAACAACAAGAATTCTCTGTAAAAAACCGCTAAAAAGCAAATGATTTTTGGCGGTTTTGTTGACAAGAACGGTGAGGAATGCTATAATTTATAAAAATATAAGCTTTTGTAAGTTTAAGGGGCAGAGGAGAACGGAATTGATGAAAAATGTGTTTGTAAAGGGCACCCGACTGCTCTTGGTCGCGCTGCTGATGGCGGCGTCCCTGCTTGCCTGCATGCTGGCGGCATCTGCGGAGGATCTGGAATGGAATCTGCTGACCGATACCGATTCGGGCTACCGCATCCGGCACGCGCACACGCCGTATAAGAGCGGCACGGAGGCCGACGGCACGCCGTATATGTATAACCAGAACGGCAAGCCCAACGGCATGTATATTTATGACGATCAGAACATTCTGGGAAGCTTCAGCACCTTCTCGCTGGAGGGCGATTTTTATTTTGATTCCTTCCCCACGGGTACACGCCCCGAGCGAGATGCCGTGCACACGCCCAAAACGCGGCCGCTTTCCTTCCTTTGCTGGCTGTATAACGACATTGAGACGGGGACTACCACCGCCTTTAACGCGCTTCGTATCGATGACGAGGGCTTTCTGTATACCGAGAACGACGCGGCCGGAAAGACCGATGTGCAGCTCGAGACCGGAAAGTGGTACAACATCCGCTGTGTCTTCTCGCCCAGAAACGGTGCGAGCGAGATCTTTATTAACGGTGAAAAGGCCTTGGACTTCAGCTTTACGCGCTTTGAGATGACCAAGCACGTCTCGGGCGGTGTGCGCTATTTTGACGGCTACTACAGCTACGACGTCAAGATGAAGAACCTTATCGTCAAGACTAACAGCGAATATACGCTTTCGCTTTCCCGTGAAAAGTCGGCCGAGTATTTCGGCTATCAGACCACCAAGCCCGAGAACGGCGCCTTTTCGGCGCGCGTGCTTTTGAGCCTTGACGGTCTGGACTATAACCGCGTCGGCTACGAGGTGATCATGCTTGGCTATGACGCGGACGGAGCTCTCGTTTCCGAAGGGCTCTCGGCAAGAAGCAAGGTGGTTTATGACTGCTTGCTTTCGTCCGACGGCATCTTTTACACAGCGGATGAGTTCGGCATTCCCTATATGGCGGCGCTTGAGATCGAGGATCTGCCCGTCGAGCCGACGGGTGACTTCTTCGAGCTGGTGGTGCGCCCTTATGTGCTGGGCATGGATGGCATCCGCCGCTACGGACTTTCGACCTCATTGACCTACACCTACGATTTTGATGAAGAGGGCTATCCTCTGCTTTCCAAACCGCAGGGAAAGATGATCACGGTGGAGGGAACCGACGATACATACATCTATAACAATGAGACCACCCGTGCTGCCAATTACGGCTCGCAGGCGCAGCTTCAGGTTCGAAACGTCGGTGACGAGAGCACGCTTCTGTACCGCGCGGCTTACTACAAGTTTACGCTGAGTGCCGAGGCCGTGAAGGCCTTGGATTCGGCGGCAAGCGCTAAGCTTTGCGTTTACATCCAGGCGATGGAGAGCAACAGCTCCCGAAAGCGCTACGACATGATGATCCACGCTACGGATACCGACTGGACCGAGAGTGGGCTGAATTACAACAACAGTGCAACGCTCGCCGCGCCGCAGGAGGAGCTGTACCACGGCGATTTTGCGGTGGGAAGCTTTTCCGAGTTTGAGATCCTTCCGTACTTAAAGGAGCAGCTGCCGAATGAGGACGGCACGTTGACGGTCTCCTTCCGCTTTGCCAACGAGGGACACGCGGATGCGCTTCTGGCGTATTTCAGCGCCAAAGAGTCGGGGAACATTCCGCACATCAAGATCGCCAATTCGCTGTATACTGTAAATCTGAGCCCCGAAAAGACCTTCAATCACGGCTACGAGCCCTGGGGCTATGCGGAGAGCCTGGTGGACGAGTGGTTTGACGATTTGAGAGATAAGGTGTATACCAAGGATGAGAACGGCAACCTCGTCTATCACGACGAGCTTGGCAGCTTTGCGCCGGAAGGCTATAACGCCACGGTGGCAACGGGCGATTTCACGCGTGAATTCAAGTGGAAGGACGGCACCGTATGGTCGCAGAATGCGGCAACCGGCTACAAGGAGCCGGACAGCGCCTTCAGCGCCAACAAGTTCGGACGCACGCTCGCCACGCTGGGTACCAGCACGGCGAATGCCTTCCTTTCCTCGGAATATGCCGAGAAGCTTACGGAGTACGACATTTACGGTGGCATTGCCAACGCCGGCTTCAAGGGCGAGGCCACGGGCTACTTCCACACCGAAAAGATCGGGGAGAGGACTTACATCATCGACCCCTTGGGCAACCCCTTCTTCGCGATGGGGGCCAACACCGTTTGCATCGGTGACTCCTTCAATCACCCGGGCTATTCGGTCGCTAAATACGGCGATGAGACCGGCTTCTATAAGGGCATTTCCAAGGAGCTCAAGGAGACGGGTGTCAACCTCGTTTGGGTGTCGCCTCAGGCCGATAACGATCAGCTTCTCCGCGTTAAGGACGGCCTTTCCGTGGTCATCTCGGTCAAGGGCGTGGGCGCGTATATGGCGGAGCTGGGACGCTCGCAGGTAAGTGAGGGCTTATATCCGCACAACAATACCATCAATGTCTTTGATCCCGACTTTGTGACCACAACCTTTAAGAAGAATGCAGAGCTGATCATTGAGGGCAGCTATTCCACGCTTCCGCGTGTCTTTGGTTATATTGCAGACAACGAGCTTCCCTCGGGTGTAACGCTTCTGGAGCGTTATTTGACGCTGGATACCGCTGAGCCGACCAATGCCTTCTCTTACGCCACGGCGTGGGCGTGGCTGGCCAGACGAATGGATACCGCGTATCCGACGCTGGACGAATACCGAAGCTCGCCCGATAAGGACGCGATAAACAGCGAGTTCCTCAGCTTTATGTATGCCAGAGCCTATAAGGTTATCGGCGATTCCATTCGCGCGGTCGACCCCAATCATATGTATATGGGCTCGCGCGTGCATGGCATTTGTATGACCAACGAGGGATATCTCCGTGCGGCGGGACAGTTTTTGGACATTTTGACCCTCAATTTGTACGGCGGACTCAATCCCGATGCCGAGACCATTTCCAATCTTTATAAATATTCGGGCAAGCCCTTTATTGTCACCGAGTTCTTTGCCAAGGGCATGGACGCCATCGATGCCAATGGCTACAAGCTGGCCAACTCCACGGGCGCAGGCATTCTGGTGGACACCCAAAAGGATCGAGCCGATTACTACGAGCACTACGCGCTGGCTATGCTGGAGGCAAAAGCCTGCGTGGGCTGGACGTGGTATCGCTTCCGTGACAACGATCAGGGGCTGTACCAGCAGGTCGGCACCGACAGAAAGCTGATTATGCTGTATATGTATTACGGCGAGAATCCGCGTCCGTTTACCTTTATGGACGTGGAGACAGGTGAGATCCTGCTGGCCTCGCAGGTGGGTGAGTATACAACCGTCTATCGCGGCGAGGCGTTGGCCTCCAACCAGAACGTCAACAAGGGGCTTTACAACAGCGATCTGTCCACGACCGCCACGGAGTACACCTATGACAAGAGTGGAAAGCTTTTGCGCTCCGAGGCCTTTGAGGTGCGTAAGCACTACGATGAGGAGGCAATGGAGGGCGATCTTCTGATCTCGTCGGACGGCAAGACCGCCTACATCATCGGCCGCCGCGAAAACGACGACGGCACGTACACCGAGACCGTGATGACCACCTACGAGGGAAGATACGTGGAGCTGACCGCGGCCATTCGCTCGATTGGCGACCATCTGATGGGTCTTGTGGAATACTTCGACGCAAACTAAAAATGAAAATGGGGGCTGTTACAAGAATTTGAAACAGCCCCATATGCACAGAATTTTGAGATGGGGAGGATTGGACTATGAAAAAGAAGATTCAAAGCGAGCTCTTGGAACACGAGGCGTTTGTACGCGAGAGTGCGGGCAGGTTTTTGAGCTACAGGACCGAAAAGACGGCAGACGGAGCGTTTGACGCCGAGTTTTGCTTTGCCATGGATACGGCTGACAGCATGGCCTGGCGGTGTGATGTCACCCTGATGCAAAGCGGCGACGGTAAGGCGCTCGTGCGCGATCTTTCGGCGGCCGAGGTGTCGGTCGACGGCGCGTGTGCGACGCTCAGGCTATGCGCGCTTCCGAAGGAGGCGTTTGAGCTTCTGATCCGTCCGTATAAGGTGGATGCGGAGGGCATGCGCTATTACGGTGTGACCTGTGTCTTTTATCACCGGGGGCAGGTGGACAAGAAGGGAGCGCCGATCTTATCCACGATTCCGCGTGAGGCTTGCCGCGTTGTTGCCTCGGAGGATACCTTCATCTTCAACGAGGAGGGCTACACACAGACCGATCACAGCAATCAGCTTTTGCTTCAGATCCGCAACACGGGCGACGAGAATTCGCCTCTTTACCGTGCGGCGTATTTCAAGTTTACGCTTGATCCCGAATCGGTAGAGGCGCTGGATACCGTGGCCTCGGCCAAGCTTCGCCTGTTTGTTTTCAAGCCGGAAGACAATCCCACGCGCACCATCTACGATCTTACGGTGCACGGCACCGACGCCGCATGGCAGGCATCCGAGCTGAATTACAGCAATTTCCGTGAAATCGCCGCCGACCGCGCGCTTTTGGCGGACGGCATTTCCTGCAAGAGCGGTTGCTTTAAGGTGGACATTCTTGACTATCTTCGTGCTCAAAAGCGCAACGCCGACGGCAGTCTTACCGTGTCCTTCCGCGTGACCAACGAGGGACACGCGGATGCGCGCGTTCTCTTCCTGAATTCGGTGAAAAAAGAGTTCAGCAAGCCGATGATCGAGCTTGGCTACTACAATTCGGTGGATTACAACCTCTCCACCGCCAAAAACGACGGCTTTGAGCCGTGGGGCTACGCCAAAATGCTGGTGGATGAGTGGTTTGACGAGCTTCGGGACAAGATCTATCCGCGTGACGAGAACGGGAATCTGATTTACCACGACGAGCTGGGCGCGTTCAGGCCGTATGGCTATGCGATGGAGCAGCCGATGGGTGATTTTACGCGTCCGATGGAATGGAAATACGGCTCGCGCTGGCTGGAGAAGGGTGGCATTTGCGGCGAGGAGACATGGAAAAAGGACAAATACGCGCGCACGCTGAGCTCGCTTGGCGTAGCGTCGGGAAGGCCCTATTCCGATTCGCCCGAGGCCAAGGTGGCGTATGAGCGCGACACCTACGGCGGCATTGTCGGCACAGACATTGTGGGTACAGCGACCGGCTTTTTCCATACCGAAAAGCACGGCGTGCGTACCTATATCATCGACCCGCTCGGCAACCCCTATTTTGCCATTGGCGTCAACAGCGTATGCCTGGGTGACAATCAGAATCTGAGGGATTATTCGCTTGAAAAATACGGCGACCGCGAGACCTATTTTAAGGAAATTACGGCGTCGCTGAAGGACATGGGCATTACCATCAACCATTTGGGCGAGAATCTTGATCTGTTGAAGCAAGAGGATGGCCTTGTCAACGTGGTGGGACTGTCGGTCGTGGGCGCGTATATGCGTACGATGGGACGCTCGCAGATCTCCGAGGGTGTATATCCGCACAACAACACCATCAACCTGTTTGATCCCGATTTTGTCAAGTGCTCGCACGAGGTGGTCGGTGCAAGGATCCGCGAGGGCGGCTTTGCCGAGATGGATCGCCTGTTTGGTTATACCACCGACAACGAGCAGCCCTCGGGCTTCGACATTCTGGATCGCTATCTGACGCTGGACACCGCCGAGCCCACAAACGCCTTCTCCTATGCGACGGCGTGGACCTGGCTGGAGCGGCGGATGGGCTGTGAGATCCCCACGCTTGAGGCGTATCAGAGCTTGCCCGAGTATGCCGAGATCAACAGCGAATTTCTTGGCTTTATGTACGGGCGTTACGGCAAGGTGGCCAGGGAAGCGGTGGAGTCGGTGGACAAAAATCATATGCTGATCGGCTCGCGCGTCAACGGCAACTGCCCCAAGGACGAGGGCTATCTCCGCGCAGCGGGCTACTATCTGGATCTTATCACCACCAACCTTTACGGTGGGCTCAACCCGAGCGTCGAGACCATTACCAATCTCTATCGCTATGCGGGTAAGCCCTTTATTGTGACCGAGTTCTACGCCAAGGCCATCGACGCCATCGACGCCAACGGCTATCCGCTGGCCAGCTCCACGGGTGCGGGATTCCTTGTCAACACACAAAAGGATCGCGCCGATTTCTACGAGCACTATGCGCTGGCGCTGATTGAGTCGGGCGCATGCGTGGGCTGGACGTGGTACCGCTACCGTGACAACGATCAGGGTCTGTATCGCCAGAAGGGCAGGGACAACGAGATGTATATGTGCCACGTGACCTATGGCCGCAATCGGCACGTCAACACCTTTATGGATGCCGGCGTCATCCGCACGGCGGCCGAGGTGGGCGATTTTGAGGAGATCTATAATGGTGAGCCGATGGCATCCAATCAAAACGCCAACAAGGGCATTTTTACCTGCCGCTTTGACTCGTTGGTCTCGATCTACCGTTATAGCAAGGACGGCAAGCTTCTCGGCTCTGAGGGCTACGCGGTCGAAAAGCCCGAGAGCGAGACACCGCCCGACGGAACCGTGCTGAAGGCGCTTCGGAGCGACAAATGCTACACGATCGGTACGGCACCGAGCGCCGACGGCGGCTACACCGAGACGGTGCTTACCGTTTACGAGGGCAAGTACGTGCCGCTGTCAAACGCCATTCGCAAGATCAGCCGTAACGTAATGAACCTCGTCAAGTATTTTGACGAACACTAAAACAAAAGTCGGGCGTGTGCCTTCGGGTACACGTCCGTTTTTGATAAGTTGAAGTTTTGCGAAGGAGAACGTGGGGCTCTGCCCCAAACCCCGCCACCTTTAAAAAGGTGGACCAAACCTTTGCAGAATGGGTCTGCACAAACGACACGTCATTTTGAGCCGCGAGCCTCGATGCGGAAAAGAGAGCGAGCTCTCTTTGTCCGCCTCGGGGCCCACGGCGTAAATGTTCTTTGCGCTTTAGCGCAGAGAACCAAA
>JAGAUC010000085.1 GCA_017621015.1 Clostridia bacterium
GGCGGCGGTTTGACAAACGCCCCCCGCCGGAGGCACGTTTCTCTTCGACAAATCAAAATTTGAATTTATTTATTGGGGTTTAAGAATTCGCGGTAGGCGATCATATAGTCGATGCCGGATTTGAGTGTAAAGAAGAGCATCACGGCAGTGGTGGCGTAGGTCAAGGGGAGCTTGGCAAGGAAGGAAAGGGCATCGATGCGCGCGAGGAGCGGCTCGATGATGACGGTGCTGATGCAGACCATCTGCGAGACGGTCTTGATCTTGCCGATGTACTTAGCGGCAATGTCCACCTTGGCGCCGGCGGCGAGCACGCGCACGCCGGTGATGGCCAGCTCACGGAAAATGACCACGAGCACTGCCCACACAAACAGGTGGCGGATGGCGGTATATTTATAAAGGATGACGACCAGCGCGCCGATGACCATAAACTTATCGGCCAGCGGGTCGATGAATTTGCCGAACTCGGTAATAAGGCCGTGCTTACGTGCAATCTTGCCATCCAGCATATCGGTGAAGGAGGCAATGAGGAAAACAGACACGCCGAGAATGCTACCCACCACGTCAAAGGAGGGGACAAGAACGGTAAGCACCATCAGCACCACAAACACGGGCACAAGGCACATACGGATAACGGAAAGCTTATTGGGAAGATTCATAAGGGGCTCCTTTCTCAGTTTGCCGTAGTGGCAAAGCCAAAGAGATCGTAATCCACGACCTCGCGGATCTTAACATCGACAAAGCTACCGGGCGCGATGCGACAGGCAGACTTGAAATAGACCTTGCCGTCGATCTCGGGCGCGTCGGCGGCGCTTCGTCCGAAGTGCGCCTCGCTGACGGGGTCAAAGTCCTCGCAAAGCACGCGGACGGTCTTGCCGATAAATTTTTGGTTGTTCTGCTCGTTGATCTCCAGCTGCTCGCGCATCAGGATGTCAAAGCGGTCTTGCTTTACCTGCTCGTCGATCTGATCGGGCATATCGTACGCCGGGGTGTCCTCCTCGCGCGAGTAGGTAAACACGCCCACGCGCTCGAACCGAGACTCCTTAACAAACTCGCAAAGCTCGAGGAAATCCTCCTCGGTCTCGCCGGGGAAGCCCACCATAAAGGTGGTACGAATGACAATGCCCGGGATCTCGCGGCGAAGCTTGGCCACTACCTCGCGCACCATTTTGCCGTCGCCGTGGCGGTTCATGGCCGACAGCATATGGTCGGAGATGTGCTGCATGGGCAGGTCGATGTATTTGAGGATGCGCGGATTGTCGCGCATTTCGGCGATCAGCTCATCGGTGATCTTGTCGGGGTAGCAGTAAAGCAGGCGGATCCAGGGAATGTCCGTTTCCTTGGTGATGCGGCGCAACAGCTCTGCCAGGCGATAGTCGCCGTACAGATCCTTGCCGTAGCGCGAGGAATCCTGCGCCACCAGCGTCAGCTCACGCACGCCCAGCGCCTCCAGCTGCTTTGCCTCGGCCACGATGTCCTCCATCGGGCGGCTACGGAAGCGGCCGCGGATGCCGGGGATGGCGCAGTAGGCGCACTTGTTGTCACAGCCCTCGGCGATCTTGAGATAGGCCGCGTATTCGGGTGTGGTCAGAATGCGGTCGCCGCCAAGGCGCACCTCGTCGTTGGGCTCAAAGGAGGAATATTTCTCCTTCTTGCCACCCTTTTTCTTTTTCTCCGAGACCGCTTTTACGGCCTCTACGATGTTATGTATGCTCCCCACGCCGAGGATGGCATCCACCTCGGGAAGCTCCCGAAGGATCTGGTCGCGATAGCGCTCGGCCAGACAGCCGGTGACGACGATGGCCTTTAAGGTGTGGTTTTTTTTGAGCCACGCGATGTCCAGAATGTTGTCAATGGCTTCCTTCTTGGCGCTCTCGATAAAGGCGCAGGTGTTGATGACCAC
>JAGAUC010000086.1 GCA_017621015.1 Clostridia bacterium
CACGTTTCTCCCCGACAAATCAAAATTTGAAAGTGAGAAGTATGAAGGAAGAAATTGCGATTTTAATAGCGGCGGGCAAGGGGGAGCGTATGCGACCCGTGACCGAAAAGACACCAAAGCCGCTGGTGGCGGTGCACGGCGTGCCGATGATCGAGACGGTCATCGGGGGGCTTTTGCGCCGAGGGGTGAAGAGGATCTACATCACGGTGGGCTATCTTTCGGAGCGGTTTTGGTATCTGCCCGAAAAATATCCGGGCGTGACGCTGATCGAAAACCCCGAATATACGGTGAAAAACAACATCTCCTCGATCTACGCCGCGCATAAGGTCATGGGAGAGAACGATTGCTTTGTGTGCGAGGCCGATCTGTTTGTTTCCGATCCGTCGATCTTTGAGGCGGAGCTTTCGGGCTCCTGCTACTACGGCAAATTTGTCCAAGGGTACTCGGGAGATTGGCTGTTTGATACCGATGCGAGCGGCCGCATCACGCGCGTGGGCAAGGGCGGCACGGACAAATACAATATGTGCGGCATCTGCTACCTTACGGCGGCGGACGCAAGGGTCGTGCGCGACGCGGTGCTGGATGCCTATCGCGGCGAGGGCTACGAGCAAAAATACTGGGACGAGATCGTGGACGAAAACCTTTCAAGGATCAAAATGACGGTACATCCCGTGCCGCCCTCCTCGATCGTGGAGATCGACACAGTAAATGAACTGAGGGCGATAGATAGGAGCTATGAAAACGTATGAAGCTGGATTTTTTGAAGCGGTTTGACTTTTTTGTCGGTGTGCCCGACAGTCAGCTGAAGCCGCTGTGTAACTACCTGATGAGCACCTACGGCGTGGGGGATAAGCACCTGATCGCCGCCAACGAGGGCAACGCCGTCGGTCTTGCGGCGGGCTATCATCTTGCCACGGGCAAGGTGCCGGTGGTGTATATGCAGAACAGCGGCGAGGGCAACGCGGTAAACCCCCTGCTTTCGCTAATGAACGACAAGGTGTACGGCATTCCGTGTCTGTTTGTCATTGGCTGGCGCGGTGAGCCGGGCGTCAAGGACGAGCCGCAGCATATTTATCAGGGCGAGGTGACCCTAAGGCTGCTTGAGGATATGGACGTGGCGCATTTTGTGATCGACAAGACCACGGATGAGGCCGCGCTCCTCTCCAAGCTTGATGAGTGGGAGAGCCTTTTTGCCGCCGGCAAGCAGGCCGCGCTGGTCGTGCGCAAGGGAGCGCTGGAATTTGACGGCAAGGTGACCTACAAAAACGACAACAGAATGCTTCGCGAGGATATCATTCGCCGCCTCTCTGCGGCGGCGGGCGACGGCGTGGTGGTTTCGACCACGGGCAAGGCCTCACGCGAGCTGTTTGAGATCCGCGAGGCGCGCGGCGAGGGGCACGGCAGGGACTTTCTGACCGTGGGCTCAATGGGGCACGCCTCCTCGATCGCGCTGGGGATCGCACTCCGAAAGCCGCAGACTCGCGTGTGGGTGATCGACGGCGACGGCGCGGCACTCATGCATATGGGCGCCATGGCGCTGATGGGCGAGCAAAGCCCCAAAAACGTGGTGCACGTGGTTATCAACAACGGCGCGCACGAGACGGTGGGCGGTATGCCCACGGTGGCAAAGGCAATCGACCTTGCGGGCGTGGCGCGCGCGTGCGGTTATCCGCTGGTGCTCCGCGCCACGGATGAGGCCGAGCTTGAGGCGGCGCTTGACAAAATCGCGCATGCAGAGTCGCTGGTCTTCCTGGAGGTGGCCGCCGCCATCGGCGCGCGCGAGGACC
>JAGAUC010000087.1 GCA_017621015.1 Clostridia bacterium
CTTCGATTCGTATAGATAAACTTTTTGTAGCCATAATACCCTCACTGTTAACATATTATATGTTTACTTTACACCTATTTTGTGTTATTATGTTCTGCATTGATACAAAATGCATCTAAAATAAATCTATTATGAGGCGTAATATGAGACTTGCTATTATAGGGTCGAGAAGTTTATGTGGTTGTGATTTTGACGCGTATATTCCTGCGGGGGTTACCGAAATCGTTTCGGGCGGAGCGAAAGGAATCGACGAGGGGGCGGCGGCATATGCAAAAAAGAAGGGGATAAAATTGACGGACTTTTTGCCGGAATACGCCCGCTATGGCAGAGCCGCTCCGCTGAAGCGAAATGCCTTAATTGCAGAATATTCGGACATGGTGTTGGCATTTTGGGACGGAAGATCAAAGGGAACGCGATATACACTTTCTCTTTTTGAAAAGTTTGGTAAAAAAACTGTGGTTATCCGATTGGAAGAAAATTTGTAAAGAAAAAGGGCAGAGGGTTTCTCTGTCCTTTTTTATGGGATTTGGATCAGCCCACGTAGGGGTTCTGCTCAGCTGCCTCGCGCATAAGGGCGATGGCCTGGCGGGGTCTGGGCGCCTTGAAGATGGCAGAGCCTGCCACGATGACGTTGGCACCCGAGGAGGTGGCAAGGCCGATGTTCTTTTCGCTGATGCCGCCGTCAACCTCGATGTTGATGTTCAGGCCGTGCGCGTCGATGTACTTGCGGATCTCGCGCACCTTGTCCAGCGAGCCGTAGATGAGGCTCTGTCCGCCAAAGCCGGGGTGAACGGTCATGACCAGGACCATGTCTACGAGGTCAAGAAGCGGAACGATCACGTCCCAGGGGGTATCGGGCGAGATGGCAAGACCCGTGCGGACCTCCCTATCTCGTATGTATTGAAGCACGTCTCGGCAGTTCTTGCAGCTCTCATAGTGAATGGTGATGCTGTCTGCGCCGGCGGCGATGAAGTTGTCTATGTAGCGGATGGGCTCTACGATCATCAGATGCACGTCGAAGTAGAGCTTGCTGACCGGACGGATGCTTTCGATCAGGCAGGGGCCGAAGCTGAGGTTGGGCACGAACACGCCGTCCATAATGTCAAGATGAAGATAGTTGGCGCCAGCCTCCTCGATCTTACGAAGATCCTCGGTGAGGTTGGCAAAATTGGCGGCAAGCAGGGAGGGAGCAATATACGTCATAAAAAATCCTTTCCTTGGAAGCGGGCTTCCGATTGTTTTTTTGTCGAAGTGAATTCTTTTTGGGTGTCAGATTGGGATTTGTGTCATATTCTGATACTGAGATGCGCGTAGGAGCGGCGGACGGGACGTGAAATTTCTGGACGTGAGCCGTTTGCAGCCGTCTCTCCTTCGCTTTTTATAACCGGGTAAGGGGAGGGTGCTTTTGCTCGATGAGGCAGACCGCGTGCGCGGCAATGCCGAGCCTTTCACCTGTAAACCCGAGTCCCTCCTCGGTGGTGGCCTTAACGCTGACGTCGCCTTTGGCGATGCCAAGCGCCGCCGCGAGGTTTTCGCGCATGGTGTCGATGTGGGGCGCGAGCTTTGGAGCTTGCGCGATCACGGTGGCATCGACGTTGACGATGCGGTAGCCAAGCTTTCCGAGAAGCTCCGCCACGCCCGTGGCCAGGCGCAGGCTGTCCGCGCCGGCGTATGCCGCGTCGGTGTCGGGGAAGTGCTTTCCGATGTCGCCAAGCGCTGCCGCGCCTAAGAGGGCGTCCATAACGGCGTGCGTCAGCACGTCGGCGTCCGAGTGGCCGAGAAGACCTTGCTCGAAGGGGATGTCCACGCCGCCGAGAATGAGGCGGCGCCCCTCTGTGAAGCGGTGAACGTCATATCCGTGTCCGATCCTCATACACTGTCCTCCGTGCTTCTCATAGCAAGGATCGCGGTAGCCAAAAGCGTGTCCTCTGCCGTGGTGATCTTGATGTTTTGCTTGGAGCATTCCACCAAGCGAATGCGGTAATCGATGTGCTCCACCAGGGCGCAGTCGTCGGTGACCGAAACGTTATCTCGCTCGGCGATGGCAAGAGCGGTGCGGTAGACGTTCACGCCGAACGCCTGCGGCGTCCGCGCCAGCCAGATATGGTCGCGGTCAAGCGTGCCGTCAATAAGGCCGCTCTTTTCGCTTTTTACCGTCTCCTCGGCACGGATAGCGGCCGCCGCCGCACCCGACGCGTAGGCCGCCGCGTTTACGCGGTCGATCTCCGTGGGGGTGACAAGGCACCGTGCACCATCGTGGATGGAGACAAAATCGGTCTTGTCGGAAATGGCGGCAAAGGCGTTTTTGACCGAGGCTTGCCGGGTCTCGCCGCCGAGCACCGCCTTTCTGAATTTGGTAATGGAATAGGCTTTGGCGAACTCCTCGTAAAGGGGGAGTTCTTCTTTTTTGGCGGCTACGAGGATGTCATCCACGCTGCTCGCCCTTTCAAAGGCCAGGAGCGTATGAACGATCACGGGAACGCCGTGGAGCTTTACCAGCTGCTTGGAGACGCCGTCTCCCATACGGCTGGAGCTGCCGCCCGCCACGATAATGGCCGTGGTATGGTGGCTTTTCCCTGGTCTTCCGAATACGCTTCGGATGGCTTCGGCCAGCTTTTGCGCAAGGGTTTCCGTTTCGGTCACTTCCTTTCCTTTGAATTTTTGGGGAATTACTTAAGGATATTGCCGTTTTCGACGGCGGTAATCATCTCCACGCGCTTTGCGTGCTTGCCGCCCTGGTATTCGGCCGACAGGAAGTTGTCCACAAGGTCGAAGGCAAGGCCCATGCCTACCACGCGTGAGCCAAAGCAAAGCACGTTGGCGTCGTTGTGCTCACGGGTGAGGCGAGCGCTGAAGGTGTCCGAGCAGCAGGCGGCGCGAATGCCCTTGTGCTTGTTGGCAACCAGCGACATGCCAATGCCCGTGCCGCAAACGAGAATGCCAAGGGGTGCCTTGCCCTCCTGAATACCCTCACAAAGGCGGTTGGCGAAGATGGGGTAGTCACAGCTCTCAAGCGAGTCGTTGCCGACGTCGATGGGCGTATAGCCCAGTTCGCGAAGGTGCTCGATGACCTTGAGCTTGAGCTCGTAGCCGGCGTGATCCGAGCCGATCAAAATGTTCTTGTTTTCCATAATATTTCCTCTTTTATATTGTAAATTTAGATTTCAAGATTTTTTTGCTTTTCCGCGCGCTCACGCTCGGCCTGCGAGAGGCGAAGGTAGACGGGGGTAAGCTGGGTGTCGGTGGTTTGCACGCCCTCGTTGTATTTCTTAAGGGCGCACATAGCGACCGAGTAGGCGTTTTGGGGAATGAGGATGGCGGGGGTTTCCTTTACGGTAAGACGCGAGAAGCCCTCGCGTGTGATGCCGTAGCCGTCGCCCGAGAGGTAGATGGGAGCGTTTTGGGTCAAAAGCTCGTTCTCCAGCTCCGCGATGGAAATGGCGCGGTCGGGCGTAAGGCGCGTAAGTGTTTTGCCGCCGTTTACCTCAAAGAGCGCGGTGTAGACCTGCGAACGGCGCGCGTTCATCACGGGGCAGGCGATGCCCTCAAAGCCGATGAGGTTGTAGGCAAGCGCCTCCAGCGTGGAAACGCCGATGCAGGGCTTGTCCTTGCCAAAGGCGAGTCCCTTTGCCGTGGCGGCACCGATGCGCACGCCGGTAAACGAGCCGGGGCCTTGTGAGGCGGCAAACAGATCGATGTCGGACGCGCTTATGTGCGCGGCCTTCATCACGGCCTCCACCATAGGCAAAAGCGTCTCGCTGTGGGTGTTGCCGAGGTTGATCGTATAATTGGCCAGTAATTTTTCGCCGTCGCAAAGCGCGACCGAGGCGGCAATGGCTGTGCTATCGAGTGCAAGTATCAACATGTTTTCTCAATTCTTTCTATCATAATGCTTCTTTGGTTCTCGTCATCCGGTGTTTTTTGGATGAAAACGCGGATATACTCCTCGGGAAGGGCAAAGGGGATGTTTTCGCTCCACTCGATCAGGCAGATGCCGCGATCCGGATAATCGTCAAAGCCGATGGAATACAGATCGTCCTCGTCCTCAATGCGGTACATATCGAAGTGGAAAACGGGTCGCGCTCCGCCGCGATATTCGTTGACTAGGGCAAAGGTGGGCGAGCGCACCGCCGAGGAAGGCGAGATCACCGACACAAAGCCGCGGATAAACGCGGTCTTTCCCACGCCGAGGTCTCCGTAAAATGCAACAAAGGGGGGCAGGGTGCTGTCGTCGGTCATAGCCGCCGCTAAGCTTTTGCCAACCTCTTCCGTTTCTTCCGGAGAACGTGTAATAACGGTTTTTGGGAGCATCAAAAAATCCTCCTTCCGCAAAATAATCCACTTTAAATTATACCACAACCTTTTCCAAAAGTAAAGAGGGAAAGCAAAGATATTTTCGTGGATTTTGATACGATAAATTGAATTTTATCGGTCTGGCTACGCTTGAATAAACGCGGTACGCAAACCAAGCCTCCCTCCGAGAGGGAGGGGGACCGCCTGTGGCGGTGGAAGGAGCCTGCGCGACTTCATTGTGCTTGCA
>JAGAUC010000014.1 GCA_017621015.1 Clostridia bacterium
CGCGTGAGAAGGTCTCAAAATGACTCGGACATCGAAACACACGTTGTTTTCGCGTTATCGTTCGGGCTCCGTATCAAGCGTAGCCGTTTTGCTTGTAGGGAAAAGTTTTGCGGAGCTTTTCGAGTTGCGAAGCAATCTCGTAAAAGCAGACCGTTCTCCTTTACAGACAAAACACACCGTTAAACCTCAATTTCTCATCAAAAATACAACTGCTTACAGTCTTTGCCCCTTCAGGTGCTTATCCGCAAAATTCATATAGTGGTGCCAGTCCGACGCGGTCAGCGCGTGATCGATGGGCGAGCGGTGATAGGCGATCATGCCCTCGTGATACTCCTTTTCGACCTCGATCTCGTCATCCACCACAATGCCCTTTTTGCCGTAAAGCTCATAGACGCTTGACGCCAGCTTGGCCGAGAAAAGCTCAGCCTCGGGATCCGACCACTCATCCAGCGCATCGCTCTTAATATAGAGTGGACGGGGTGCGATCATAGCCAAAAGCATATGCTGATCGCAGGGGAGCATCTCCTCGTTCTCTTTGAAGTTCCTGTAGTTGTCACAAAACCAGTCCGAGCACATCAAATTTCGGATATGCTCACCCACCTTGCCTCGCGTATAGGCCGCGCCGCCCGTGCCCGAGCTGTTGGAGATGACCAGCTTGATGCGCTCGTCGTACATACCGGTAAGAAGCGCGGTCTTTCCGTCACGCGAGTGACCGACCACAGCCACATTCTTGTGATCAATATCGATGTCAGTAGTCAGATAGTCCATCACCAGCTGTGCACCGAAGGACCAGCCCGAAAGCGTTGCCCAAGAGTTCTCAAGGCGCTTTTCGGCGGGCTGAATGGCACCGAACACGCCCTTTTTGAAGCCGCCGTAATACATCCAGTCGGGCGAAACAGCGTTGGTGGGCATTACCGCCACGGCATAGCCGCGCGCCACAATCTCGGAGATTGGCAGGTGCGGATAATCGACCGCCTTGTCAAAGTCATACGCCAGGCTGCGCTTTTCATTCATAATCGTCAAAAACGCGGGTGCGGGAAGCGGCGCGTTTTCGGGAACAAATATGTAGGCAGGAAAATGATGCTCGTTGCAGGCAATATCGATCTCCTTGAAGGTCGCACCCGATTCAAGCCAATTCTTTTCCCTTCGCACAAGGGTAAACACTTCCCCCTCGGGCCTCTCGCACGGACGGACACCGTACACAAAATTCTCAAGCAACACCTTGATCTCGCGGCGGCGGTAGGTCTCCCAGGCCTCCACCGTTTTAATCGGCATGCCCGAGAGAGAGGTCAGAAGATCCAAGCGCTTGTTCTCATTCATAGCCGTATCTCCGTATTATTCAAAAAATCCCTGCAAAAATTCCTTCATTGTGCCCTCATAGCAGGCCTCGGCGAGGAATTCGGTTCCCTTCTGGTCTCCCCAGCTGTAATAGATGATGGTTCTACCCAGGAATTCGCACAGCTCCATATCGCTGTTGTTGATGTCCTCTGCGGCATCGATGCGCTCGCGGTCGGCAGGCGTGAGGAAGGGCGAGGCGATCTTCTTGTCCTCATATTCGTCATACATCAGCACAGGATTCACCGGACTGTACTCCCAGTGGATAAGATCCTTACTGCGTGCAAGACTGTTGGCGTAGCGCGCGTTGGGATACTGCTCCAAATATCCAACGTAATAATGCTCGTCGCCCTCCAGCGTATAGAGCGCCGGACTTCCGGAATAACGGTCCTTTTGGAACACGCACTCGGAGGGCGTCAGCTCCCAATTGGTCAGATCCCTGGACTTGAGGAAGCGGAAGGTAAAGGGCTTCGGGCCGCACTCCTCGGCGGGGGCGCTGATCTCGATCATCAGCGTATACTCGTCACCCATCTTGGCAATGTTCATGTTGTATATTCTCCAGCCGGGCAGACTGAGCTCAGCATACTGCTCCCAATTTTCAAGGTCGGTCGAGCGGAAGAAATGAAGCGCTTCACTTCCCCAGGTCGGGCTTGCGCCCGTTACCACGTACATCACGCCGTCCTCCGTCCACGGGAAGCCGAAGGTGTGATTTTCGGCAAAGAAGGGGGTGGCGGTGTTGGTGCGAACGTCTACAAAATGCAGACAGGGCGGGTCCTTAAGCTCGCTCCAGTTCGCCTTAGCGTTGCCTGCAAAAAAGCTCTTGCGGCGCACCACCTCAAAGCGGTATAATCTATCCTTAAAAACGATAGGCGTGGTCTCCACAATGTTGTTGCACTCGATCGTTCCGATCTTGCGGATGATCGGCTTTTTGATTGCTTGTTTCATTTCAAAGATTCCTTTCCCAAAAATCAGCCCCGGGGCCGCCTTTATCTTACAACAGTTTTGACGGTTTGTCAATAGATTTTTCCAAAATGTGAAACGTTTTATTTTTTCTTTGACAAAACGCAAAAAATGTGCTATAATGAGAAAAATAAAGGCAGGAAGGAGAGGAATATGGATCAAAAGCGAGTCACCGTTAAGGATATCGCCGCAAAGCTGGGGGTTTCCCTGGGCATCATAAACAAGGCACTCAACGATAAAGGCGGCATCAGCGACGAGATGAGGGAGCGCATCCTCACCACTGCGAGAGAGATGGGCTACCGCGTCAACAAGGTGGCGCAAAGCATGGCACGGAATACCATCGTGCTCGGCGTACTCGTGCCCGCGCAGGAAAAGGATTATTTTTCCTTTCTCAAAAAGGGATTGGACAAGGAATTCGAGCGTCTTGCCGACTACAACGTACAATGCCGCTACTACCCCATCGAAAACACCTACTCCGCCGCCGACACGATCGAAACCCTGAAAGCCTGCATGAACGATAAGGTGCACGGCATTCTTCTGTGCGAATACTTCCCTTCGGAACTTGAAAAGATCTTTGAAGAGCTTGAAGCACAAAAGATCCCGACCGTGCTGATCGGAGATACCGAATCCGCAGGCAATCGATACCTCAGCTCAATTCAGGTCGATGCCTACCGTTCGGGACAAATGGCGGCAGAAATGCTTCACCTTTGCGCCAAAAAGAATGCAAGCGTTTCGATCTTCGTCGGCAACAAGGATCACGTCGAGCATATGCAAAAGATACGGGGCTTCACCGAAAGCCTGAAGGAGTACGGTCTCCACCCGATCGGCGTTTACGAGACCTATGACGACGAGGAGATCGCACTCCAGCTTTTCCGAAAAATATCGGGCAGGCTTGACGGCTTATACGTTGCCACCTCCACCTTCGCTTCGATCGGCAAAGTGCTTCAGAACGAGCATCCCGACCTCAAAGTGATCTGCACCGACGTTGACGGTGCCGTCGCCGCGTGTCTGAAGGCCGGCGCCGTGCAAGCCTCGCTCTTTCAGGATCTTGAAAAGCAAGGAAGCACCGCCGTGCGCGTACTGTACGAATACATTGCCGAGAAGAAAACGCCCGAAAAAACCATCTGCATCACCCCTCGCCTTGTGATTGAAAGCAATCTGGACACCTTTATTTGATAAAAAAAGAAGAAGTCATATGAGCAGTGTTCTTAAGGACAGTTTTTGAAATGAAATAAAGTACTATACTATGAATAGAATCCAAATTGTGGAAAGGTGGCTGAAATTATGAAATGCATTAAGAAAGCCATATCATTTGTCATATTGACAATTTTTCTTTTTTCTACAGTTTCCTGCGGGTTGGTGTATATTCCAAACGATGAAGAAAAAGCATTTGAAAGTATTTTGCCTAAGCTATTTGAAGCTTTGGACAGAGGCGATAACGTTGCAATATACGAGTTGTTTTCTCCCGCAGTAAGAGAACAAAGTGATAATTTACAAGAACAAATAGCTGCGTTAATATCTGTTTATAGTGGACCTACTGATAAATTCGATCTTGAGGATGTTCCCATGCATGGAAGTGAGCATATTGGAAATCCGGGAAATTGGGCAAGCGCAGATGCCACTATTCCTGTTCGTTCAAACAATAATTATTATTTTTTCATAATTGATCTGATGTTCGAACATTACGATGAAAAGCAAGTTGGTATTACTCAATTGGAATTTTATACTGCTGATGAAATGTGCGCTTTTAGAGAAAGTGACAATCAATGGATTAAGCGAAAAGGCTTATATTTACACACGGAGAAAAAACTTGGATGTGAAATACGTACAATCGACAGTTATCCCAATAGATACACGCCAACAAACCATACAATAAACATTGAGGAAGTAAAAGAATTTCTTAAAACCTCTTCCTCTTTTTCCGAATTTGTAGATCGGTTTGGTAAAGCAAATGCAAAATCATCGGTAGTCGACTATTATTATTATGAGTTGCCCGCAAAAAATGGCGAACCGCAATATCTTAAAGTCAGTGAATATAATGACGTAATACATAGTATAACGATTGTAGATGACTTTAAGTTTATTGAAATGGTTTGGGATAAAGAATAATTTTTACTAAAATACAATAGCAGATATGGATTTATTTCCGTATCTGCTATTTTTATTGTACCATTTTAGGTGGTGGGTAAGTGCGCACTTGCGGGCAAGCTGTAGTCGCTGGTTGCGTTGTTGGATTACAAAAAACTGTCCTTTAGAAGACAGCACCTATGACTTCTTCTTTTTTCATCATAAGCCGAACAGGGTGTCGGCGTTTTTGTGTGTGATGTCGGCGATCTCGTCGGGCGTTTTTCCGAACACCTCAGCAATCGCTTCGGCGGTATGGTGCAAATAGCCCGAATGGTTGAGCTTACCGCGCATCGGATGCGGCGCCAAATACGGACAGTCGGTTTCGATCAAAAGACGATCAAGCGGCACCGAGGCCACCACCTCGCGCACGCGCGTGGCGTTTTTGAAGGTCACCACGCCCGAAAACGAGATATACCAGCCACGCCTTACCAGCTCGCGCGCCATTTCCACACTTCCGCTGTAGCTGTGAAAGACACCGCGCACGTTCGGGAATCTCAGCACGGTCTCAAAGCTGTCGCCGTGCGCCTCGCGGTCATGAATGATAACAGGCAGATCGTATTTCTCGGCCAAGGCCATCTGCCCCTCAAAGAAAAACCGTTGTTTCTCCTTGTCATAGGGCTCCCAATAGTAGTCAAAGCCGATTTCCCCGATCGCCACGATCTTCTCCGCCTTAAAATCGCGGTGCTCCTCAAGAAACTCCGCAAAGCGCTCCAGAGACTCAAACGCATAGTCCGCACAGTCCGACGGGTGAATACCCACCGCAGCGTACATCCCTTGCCATTTTTGCGCCATAGCCAGGCAGATCGGCGCATTTTCAAGGCTTGTCCCAACGTTCACGATCGTATCCACATCGCCTGCGAAGATCTCCGCAAGAAGCACATCCGCCCCCTCGGATTCCTTAGCAAAGCGCGCATCGTAGTAATGCGCGTGGGTGTCAAAAAGCTTATGGGACATCAGCGTACACGCTCGCCAAGCGGCGTTTCGTCCGCAAGGAACACCACGCGGATCTCCTCCTCACCCGACGCGAGGATCATACCGTTTGATTCAATGCCACACAGCGTGGCGGGCTTAAGGTTGGCCACCAGAATGATCTTTTTGCCGATCATATCCTCAGGCTTATAGAACTTGGCAATGCCCGAAACCACCTGACGCTTTTCATAGCCGAGGTCAACCTCCAGCTTCAGAAGCTTCTTGGCCTTGGGCACGGCCTCGCAGGCAACCACCTTGGCAGTGCGAAGCTCTACGTTCATAAAGTCCTCAATGCCGATCAGCGCACAGCCCTCGGGCTTTTCGGGAACGGCGTTTGCCTTCTCGGCCGCCGCCTTCTTAGCCTCCATTTCGGCCTCAAGCTCGGCAAGCATCTTGGCCTCGTCAATACGGGCAAACAACACCTTGGAATCACCCACGGTGTTTCCTGCCGTCATACCGCCAAACGTATCGGCACTGCCAATGGTCGCATAGTCGACCTTGTCGGTCTGAAGCATAGCAAGAACGCTCTCCGCCGTCTCGGGGATAAAGGGTCTAAGCATAACCGCACCGTGGCGGATGGTCTCAAGCAGATTGTAAAGAACGGTACCCAGGCGTGCCTTTTGGCTGTCGTCCTTAGCGAGGCTCCAGGGCGTCGTTTCATCAATATATTTGTTGGCACGCGACAGCAGCTCGAATACACATTCCAGCGCGTCCGCGATCTTGAAGGCATCCATATTCTTGACAAGCCCCTCATAGGCCTTCACGCAAGCGGCCTTGAGTTCATCATCAAGGGCCTCGGGCACACTCGGTGCCTGGATCACCTTGTCAAAATACTTTTTCTGCATATCCAGCGTACGCTTGACAAGGTTTCCGAGGTTGTTGACAAGGTCGGTATTGAAGCGCTTGATGACCGTCTCGTAGGTGATGCTTCCATCGTTGGCAAACGGCATCTCGGAAAGCTCGTAATATCTCACGCCGTCCACACCAAAGCGCTCGGCCAGCTCGTCGGCATAAATGACGTTGCCGCGCGACTTGGACATCTTGTCCGCCCCGAAGTTGAACCACGGGTGACCGAAGATCTGCCCCGGCAGCGGAATATCCAGCGCCATCAGGAAGATCGGCCAGTAGATGGTATGGAAGCGAAGAATGTCCTTACCGATCACGTGCACATCGGCCGGCCAGTACTTCTTGAATTTCTCGCTCTGCTCCTCAAAGGACTTATCGGGATCGTAGCCGATGGCGGTGATATAGTTGGTCAG
>JAGAUC010000088.1 GCA_017621015.1 Clostridia bacterium
CGGCGCCAGCTCCCTCCCGGAGGGAGCCTTTCATCCGATAACGTTCGTGCAAGCATAGCCATTCAAACACATCGATAAATCAAAATTTGAACAAAAAACGAGCCGTCAAAGACGGCTCGTTGGTATTTAAAGCTCGTTGCGGATGAGGTCCTCGAAGGTCTCACGGCGCAGGATGAGCCGCTCCTGTCCGTCCGCCAGCATCAACATGGCGGGGCGGGGGAGGCGGTTGTAGTTGGATGCCATCGCGTAGTTGTAGGCACCCGTGGTAAGCACCGCCAGAATGTCGCCGCGGCGGGGCTTTGGCAGCGGAACGCCCTCCTGAATGAGGTCGCCGCTCTCACAGCAGCGTCCGGCCACGGTACAAACGGTGTCACGCTTGTCGTTCATACGGCTTGCCGCCACCACACTGTAGGGCGACTGATAAAGCGCGTAGCGCGGATTGTCGGGCATACCGCCGTCGATCGAGACGTTATTACGGAAGCCGGGGATGGTCTTGAGCGTGCCCACGGTGTAGAGCGTAAGCCCCGCATCGGCTACGATGCTTCGTCCCGGCTCCATACGAATGGCAGGCATATCGATACCAAGTGAGGTGCATACCTCTCTCATTTTTCTTGCGATGATGGCAATGTTCTCAGCATAGTCAATGACGGGGTGCTCCTCAAGATAGCGCACGCCCATACCGCCGCCGAGGTTGAGCTCCTTTGCGGTGTAGCCGAGCTCGGCCTTTGCGCTTGCGATAAAGCGGAGCATAATGTCCGCGGCATCGGTGAAGGGCTCGGTCTCAAAGATCTGCGAGCCGATATGGCAATGGAAGCCGCAAAGGTCAATGTGCGCTTGCGAAAGCGCAACGCGCGTCAGCGCCATAGCTTGTCCGGTCTCGATCGCCGCCCCGAACTTGGAGTCCACGCGACCGGTCGAGATGGCCCTGTGGGTGTGCGGATCGATGCCGGGGGTCAAGCGGAGCAGGATTTTTTGCGTAATGCCGCGTGCGCTTGCCTCGCGCTCGATGGCAAACAGCTCCTCCTCGTTGTCGCAGACAAAATAGCCCACACCGCATTCCATGGCGTAAGCCACATCGCGGTCGGTCTTGTTGTTGCCGTGGAAGTAGGCGTTCCCCATCGGGAAGCCGGCGGCGTGTGCGGTAAAGACCTCGCCGCTTGACACCACGTCAATGCCCATTTCCTCCTCGCGCATAATGCGGTAGATATCCTTGACGCAAAGAGCCTTGCCCGCGTAAAGCGGCAGAGCACAGGCGCCAAACTCGTGCGCCATGGCGCGCTTGTAGATGCGACATTTTTCGCGGATCTTGGTCTCGTCCAGCAGATAAAGGGGCGTGCCGTATTTTTGGGCAAGCTCCACGGTGTCCATGCCCGCAAAGACCAGATGTCCCTTTTCGTTGATCGAAAGATTGTTGCAGATCATAGTGCTTCCTTTCAGCCAAAGAGGTCGTTTACGTTCCACAGACCGGCCTTCTGCTCACACAGAAAGGCGGCGGCGGTCAGTGCGCCCTCGGCAAAGAGTGCGCGGTCGTGCGCTTCGTGCTTGAGCGTCAGCGTCTGCGTGCCGGTGTTGATGCGGATCTCGTGCACGCCGACCACGTTTCCAAGGCGAAGCGAGTGAATGCCGATCTCGCCCTCGGTGCGCCTGCCGTTGGTATGGCGGCCAATGACGAATTCGCCCTCGCCGCGTGCCTCGCGAATGCCCTCGGCGATCATGAGTGCGGTGCCGCTGGGCACGTCCAGCTTGCGGTTGTGGTGGGTCTCCACGATCTCCACGTCGGCGTCGGGAAATACCGAGGCCGCCTTTTTGGCCAGCGAGATCAGAAGGGCAATGCCGATGGACATATTGCCCGAGAAAAAGACGGGGATGTCTGCCGAGGCAGCACGGATGTTAGCCTTTTCCTCGTCGGTCTGGCCGGTGGTGGCGATGACAACGGGGAGGTGGCGTGCCTTCGCGAAGCTCAGAATGGAGTCGGTGGCGCTGTGGTGCGAGAAGTCGATGAGAATATCGGCGTCCTCGGTGACCTTGGTGAGCGAGGTGTAGGTGGGGCAGTCAAGCTCCGGCTTCTGCAGGTCGACCGCCGCAGCAAGCGTGGCGCCGCAAAAGCCGCTCGCGATGATATCCGAGCAGACCTTGCCCATTCGGCCGCCTGCGCCGCAAAGAATGATTTTCATATCGGTTATCCTTTCGGTGGAAGATGGTTTCAGTTCAGAATGCCCAGACGCTTCATCTCGGCGATCAGCTTTTCGCGGTGAGCGTCCTCCATAGGCGTCAGGGGCAGACGGAGGTAGTCCTCGCAGAAGCCCATAGCACTCATGGCCGCCTTTACGGGGATGGGATTGACCTCACAGAACAAAAGATTGATGAGGTTCAGGTACTTCTTCTGAAGCTCCAGAGACTTGTTGGTGTCGCCGCGAAGGTAAGCCTTGCAGATCTCGGAGGTCTCAGCGGGGAGCAGGTTGGAAAGCACCGAAATGACGCCCTTGCCGCCGACCGAGAGCACGGGGACGATCTGGTCATCGTTGCCCGAATAAATGTCCAGCGTGTCGCCGACGAGTGCCGAGGTCTCCATGATCTTGGAGATGTTGCCGTTGGCCTCCTTGATGGCCGCGATCATCGGGTGCTTGGAGAGCGCGAGATAGGTCTCGGGTTCGATGCTGACACCGGTGCGCGAGGGCACGTTGTAAAGAATGATGGGCTTGGTGGAAGCATCCGCAATGGCCTCAAACATTTGGATCAGACCCTTCTGGGTCGCCTTGTTGTAGTAGGGGGTGACCACCAGCATGGCGTCACATCCGACCTCGCAAGCGAATCTTGTCAGGTCGATGGCGTAGGCGGTATCGTTGGAGCCGGTGCCCGCGATCACGGGAACGCGGCCCGCCGTCTGCTTTACGGCAAAGGCAAGCGCCTCGCGGTGCTCCTCGTCGGTAAGAGTAGAGCCCTCGCCCGTGGTGCCGCAGATGACCAGCGCGTCAATGCCCGATTCGATCTGCCAATCGATCAGCCTTCCAAACGCCTCGTAATCGATGCCGTTTTGGTTCAGAGGAGTGATGAGCGCGGTGGCCGCGCCTTCAAAAATGGTGTTTTTCATAGTCTTGGATCCTTTCGGGAAAATTATTACAAGCATAAAAAAGAGCCGAATCTGCGGCTCGGCTCGGAAAACACAAAGAATACGCCCAAACAGCGTTTTCATTCACCGATAGCCCTCCGCAAAATGCGACAGTAGCACGGCTCTTAACCGTTCTACCAGCATACCGCTCGCAACGGCACACTTCGGCGCAATCCCCTTTCGGTGCGGCAATGCCCTGCGAAGGCTTGACACCGCCCGTACTCTTGTCATGCGCGCCTCTATCCTTTTCCTTATTATAATAAAAGAAATCCCCTTTGTCAAGGGGATTTCGGATTTTTATTGGGATTTTTTACTCGGTATCAAGACCAAGGCGAACAAAGCAATAGGTATCGTTCAAATATCCCGGTGCCTTACCGTCCTTCCAGAGCTTCTCACGCGTGAAGCAAGCAGGACCGACGCTGAGCGTTTCGATCGTGTGCCAGTGGAGAGGCCCCAAGAGATTACGTGCCGAGCTTTGCAGGTGAAGCTCGATCTCGTTTTCGCCCTCATGGAGAAGGTCGGAAAGGTCACAGACCTTGTCAAACATCAAGGTTTTCGCGTGCTTGCCGTTGCAATATACCTCGCAGATCGCGTAGCGACCGTCAAGCTTCAGTGCCGTAGGATCGCCCTTGTGCCACTTGTGCTTGAAGGAGAGGCGAAGCATACCGGAAAAGAAGGGGAGACCGTCCTTGATGACGTTGGTCACGTCGATCGTGTCTCGGCCTTCGGTCAGCGTGAAGCCGCCCTTGTAGGCGAAGCCGTTGTTGTCGGCCGGCGTGAAGAGGTCGGGATCGGTCTTTACGGCGAAATCACCGAAGAGGTAGGTCTCGGCCATCTCGGTATCGTAGGTGAGGCTGGTGAGAAGCGTTTCGGCTTGCGTACATTCGTAAAGAACGTAGTAAACGTAATCGCGCTGATAGTAATCAAGCTCGTATACGATCTCATTTTTGCCGAGCTTTACAAACGGCAGAATGTTCGCCGTGCGGAAGCAGGGCTCGCGCCAGAAATCATTGCTGAGCGTGAAGGGATGTCCGTTCACGGTGAGCGAGCAATAGGGAGCGACCTCGCAAGCAAAATGGAGTGAGCGGGGCATCGCTTCCAACGTGAAGCATTGCTTGACGTAGAGCTTGCCGCGATAGCGCGTCTTCAAAAGCTCGTCGCGGAGCGCCATCAGGGGGATTTCCTCGCCAAAGGTAACGCCGTCAAAGGAATAGCTGACGCAATCGAGCGTCATGGTGTTTTCGGGGCGATCAAGCAGCTGCATTTGCTTGGGCGGAAGAAAAACACTCGGCTCAATGGGGGGAAGCTCTCGGATGGGGAGGGCGGCGTGCTCGTCGCTCTCTACAAGGATAAAGGACTCCGAATCGTCCAAGTGGCAAGCCACAAGCAAGCTGCCGTCGGCCTGCTTCTCGCCGTAGAACGGCGAGGTGGTGAGCGTGGAGATATCGAGCTTCACGAGATTTTCACAGTTTTTAACGGTGATGCGAAGATCCGCATATCTTGTCGAACCGATGTTAGCAAGGAAGAAGAAGCGCTTGCCGTCAAGCTCGCGTGCCATCACGCGGCAATCGCGGATGAGCTCGCCCTTGCTTTGGCGGACAACGATATCCTGCTCGGCAAACAGCTCCTCAAGGGTCATATTGCCCTCAAGCCAGGAAAAATCATACGGACGTGCGTCGGCCATCGTGGGCTTTTCGCCTGCGAGAATCAGCTTGCCGCCGCCTGCGAGATACTCGCGCAGAAGCGACGCGGTGCTTGAGTCGATGGTCTCGACCTTTGGCAGGATGACCTTATCGTAGCGGCAGTTGCCGATGACGATCGTGGCCCCGTCGACGTGCGCAAGCTCGGCCATCATATCCTCCTCGCCGTAATGGTAAGCAACCTGGTGCTCGGAGATGAGATCCGACAGCGCGCGGATATCGTTGTCCTGCTGCTCGACCGATTTTTGCTGCTTTTGCGGCTCGTGGTTGAAGTACATAAAGGCGTTGTGCACGGGATGGATCACGAGTGTGGATGCTTTTTCCTCGCCGCGCGAGAGCAGATATCCGAGGTTGTTGTAGTGCGCGTTGAAGTCGCGCAGATATCTCTGCCACGGAAGAAATTCGGAGAAGTGCAACGGATAATCGTGCTTACGCTCCCCGCGCTCGGAATAGGGGTAAAGGTGCTGGCAAACAAGGTTGATGCCACCCGAAAATTGGAAGTCTAAGATGTTTTTGAGCTCGCGGGGCGTAGCGTCCCAGCCGCACAGCGCAAAGGTCTCGGACAGAGCCTTCTTTTTGCCGAGCTGAGCGCAGACCGAGCCGATCTGACGTGCGATCATATCCGACTTTTGCTTGACCGGGCGGGACAGCCAGTCGATGCCGGGGATGTGCTCGTACTGGTAGAAGCGCATCGGTGAGCCGCAGCACATGATCTGCGCGAAAAGCGCGCGCTCCTCGATGGTGTGTCCGGTAAGCTGACAGCCGTTTTTCTCGCACCACTCATAGATTTGCTTTATGTAGGAGTGGATATACAGATCGGTGATCAGCTTGTGGTAGTCAAAGCGGACCGTGCGGTATCCCTCGCAGGTCTCGAACAGTGCCACAAGGTGGTCGAGAATGTCATAGCCGTAGCGCTCCTTGAAGCGATCGGCCAGAATGAGCGACCAGGGCGTGCCGTAGCGGTAATACTGCGGCTCGTCGGTAAAGAAGCCGGGCATGGCCGTGCCGAAGTCCTCCTTGGTGATGCGTGCCTTGTAGTCCTCGTGGGTGCATTGGATGAAGTCAGCCACAACGGTGGGGTCAAGCACGTCGATGTAGGTATTTTTTTCGACGGCCGTAACGATATGGTAGGCCGTGATGCCCTCGACGGGGCCTTCGACGCGTCTTGCGCGGTTTTCCTCAATGACGTAAACGCCAAGGGGAGAGTCGTCCTCGGGAAAGCTCTCGCTTACCGTGTGGGTAAGGTAGATGGCAAAGTTTTTACGGTCCTTCAGCATTCGACCGCCCGCAAAGCCCGACGGAAAGCCGTGCTCGTCGTACGCCCACGCCTGCATACCCAGCTTTTTGGCCTCGTCGATGCAGACGTTGATGGC
The DNA here is from genome assembly GCA_017621015.1 of Clostridia bacterium. GTDB lineage: Bacteria > Bacillota > Clostridia > Oscillospirales > CAG-272 > RGIG8775. Next base: position 6,183 of record JAGAUC010000088.1, read on the forward strand.
GTGATACCACTCGTCCGACATATATTCGGTGACAAGACCGACGCGTGCGTGCATAAAAAAGCCGTTCATCCCGAGGTCATGCATATTGCGGATCTGACGGCGAAGCTCCCCCTCTTCCAGACGGTCATTCCACGACCAGAAGGGCAGGCTGCCGTACGAGATGGCGTTTTGTTTGGTTTGGTTGATCAGTTTTTTTAACATAATGTTTACTCACAATCCAGTCCGAAGCGGACAAAGCAGTAGCGGTCGTCAAGATATCCTGTGGATTTTCCGTTCTCCCAGCGGTTCTCGCAGGTGAAGGTGCCGGGGTAGACGTTGTAGGGCTCGTGCTCGGCGCTGTGAAGCGGACCCAGAAGATTGCGATTGGAGTTGTAGAGGCGAAGCTCAATCTCATTGTTGCCCTCGGTGAGAAGGTCGGCAAGATCGCAGGATTTGCCGAAGAGAACGGTGTCGGCAAATGTTCCGTTACAGTAGACCTCACAGGTGGCAAACTGTCCCTCGATCTTCAGCACCGTGGGATCGCCCGGCTTCCATACGCGGTCAAAGGCCAGGTGGAGATTGCCGGCAAAGAAGGGAAGTCCGTCCTTGATGACGTTTTGGATCTCCACCGTATTCTTGCTCTTCTGAACGGCAAAATCACCGAAATAGCAGAAGGCACCGCGGCTGAACTGGAATTCGCCCTCGGTGGTCACCGAGAAGTCGCCGAAGAGATAGGTTTCGGCCAGCTCGGTGTCAAAGGTCAGGCTGGTGGCCAGGCTGTTTGCCTCGTCGCATTCATAGAGAACGTAATACACAAAGTCGCGTTGGAAGTAGTCGATCTTATACACGATCTCATTTTCGCCCACCTTCACAAACGGAAGAATATCGGCGGTACGGAAGCCGGCCTCACGCCAGAATTTATCCGAAAGCGTCAGCTCATGACCGTTGACGGCGAAGGAGAGGTAGGGCATTTTCTCGCAAGCGACCGAGAGCGAGTCGGGAATCTCGTCCAGCACAAAGCGCTGTTTTATGTAAAGATCGCCACGGTAACGCTTATGCAGCAGATCGTCGCGGAGTGCCATCAAGGGAAGCTCATCCGAATAGGAAACGCCGTCAAAGGAGTAACTTACGGCATCGAGCGTCATCGTGTTTTCGGGCTGCTCCACAAAGCGTACGGTCGCAGGGGGCAGGAAGCA
>JAGAUC010000089.1 GCA_017621015.1 Clostridia bacterium
AATGAGCATACCGAAACCGACACCGTTTCGATCGCCTTTGGAGAGGCAGGAAACGTCTACGAGATCGATGCGCTTCACAGCGAGCTTTATACGTATGACGGAAAGCCTTTTGCGCTTGCTTCGGGCGAGGGTAGGGTGTTTCTTGTGACCGACGGGGAGTACGAAGCAAAAGCACATCACCGATTCACAAGGGGTGAGATCACGGTCGCGGAGCTTGAGATCCGACGTGAATCCTCCTTTGTCATCGGGGACGAGGCCTTTGAAAAGTATGAGATTGATGAAGGGTATACACCGACAGCGCCGGGCGACTGGTGTGAGCTTTATGGCACCTCCTTCTCGGGAACGGTGCTTTACCGTGTCAAATTCGCGCTGGATGAGATTCCCGATGCCATTGAGATCGACCTTGGTAAGGTGGGTTATTCCTGCGATCTGACGCTGAACGGAAAGCCTCTTGGATCGATGTGCTTTGCGCCCTTCACATGTGTGGCGGAGAAAGCACTTCTCAAGAGAGAAAACGAGCTGACCGTTCGTGTCTGCAACACGCCCGCCAACCAATATACGGCGGCAAAATGGTTGGACGAGATTCCGCGGCACATCATCGGTCCGTATCATGAAATTGCCAAGCAATTTGAGAACGAGACGCTTGTGAGCGGTCTTATGTCGCCCGTAGTGATCCGATATTAAAAAAACCTTTTGGGGGATAAATTATCCCCCTTTTTTATACAAAAAAACGGGAGAACTAAGGGCAAAAAGGTGAAAAATCTATTGACAATATATATATTAAGTGATAAAATAAAATTAATTGGATAATAACCAAAATTTCACCAAATGTTAATTGATCTTTTGTAAAGGAGAAACGTATGGATCCCAGAATACACATAGGAATTGACAACTGTTTTGCCATCAAGCGTTGGACCAAGCCCGCCGATTGGGCGCGCGTGGTAAGTGAGCTTGGTATGAAGTATATTGAGGTCGTACCCGACCTTGAGGCCGAGCCTCTGCTTACCCCCGACGATTACCGTCGCGAGTGGGTGCACAATGTGTGCGAGGCGAAGGCCAAATACGGCGTGGAGACCGTGATGATCTACTCCAACAACACCACCTACGATACCATCGGCTTTGCCCACCCCGACAAGCGCGTACGTGACAGCGTGGTGGATCGTTGGTTTGAAAACTTCTGCCGGCGGGCCGAGGGCATTGGTGCTGACATTGGCTATTTCGTACACGGTCTTTCCGAGGACATTCTGTTTGACCGCGAAAAGCGCCTTGTAGCTCAGGAGAACGTCATTGACTGCATGAGCCGCCTCAACCGCATTGCCGACAAGCACGGCATTGGCAAGGCCGCCCTGGAGCAGATGTATACGCCGCACCAGCCGCCCTTCACCATTGACACGATGATTCAACTGATGCAGACGGTACAGCGTATCTCGGGCAAGCCCCTTTACGTGACCGAGGACGTGGGACATCATTGCCCCTTCTACTTAAGACCCGATGCCGACAAGCTTCAGGAGGCATTCGCACGCTATAAGAAGGACGGATACATCTCCACCTGGCTTGGCTCGAGGGAGGCGCTGGCGCTCTTCAAGGGAGAGACCGCCGATAAGCTGTCCGCCGACACCATCAAGGCGATCGAGGCGGATATGGACAGCAATTCCGCTATG
>JAGAUC010000090.1 GCA_017621015.1 Clostridia bacterium
GTTGGCGGTGGGCAGATAGCCCTCCAGGGAGCCGCCGCTCTGCATGGCGGGATTGGAGCCGTCGGCGGTAAAGAGCAGGCAGTCGATGCCGTTTTGCTCATAGATCTTTAGGATCTCGGCAAGATATTCCTTGTCGTTGCCGTAGCTGCCGTACTCGTTTTCGATCTGCAGCATAAAGATGCCGCCGCCGTTTACGGCAAGGTGCGGACGCAGACGGGGCAAAAGCTCGTCAAAATAGCGCTTGACACAGGCAAGGTAGCGCTCGTCATAGCAGCGGAGCGAAATGTTTTCGTATTTGAGAAGCCACGCGGGCAGTCCGCCGAAATCCCATTCGGCGCAGATGTAAGGACCGGGACGGAGAATGACATTCAGGCCCAGCTCCTCGGCGGTGGCAACGTACGCCTCCACATCCAGCATCCCCGAGAAGTCAAACTCGCCCTCTCGCGGCTCGTGCAGATTCCAGCAGGTGTAGGTCTCCACGGTGTTGAAGCCGCACTCCTTGAGCTTTAAAAGGCGGTCGCGCCAGTATTCGCGCGGCACGCGGAAGTAGTGGATGGCCCCCGAGCGGATGACAAAGGGCTTGCCGTCCAGATAAAATTCACCGTTTTTGTAAGAAAGAATACCCATATTTTTGCTCCTTTGCTTGATTATAGATGAGAGGGGGTAAGTGCGCGGCAGGCGTCAAGGAGGATGTCCTTTTCCGAGAACGGGATCCTCTCGCCACGGATCAGCTGATAGCGCTCGTGTCCCTTGCCGGCAAAGAGGAAAACGTCGCCCTCTCTGGCGATGGAGACCGCGTAGCGTATGGCCTCGGCGCGGTCGGGAAGTGTGACGTAGGGGCAGGAATTTTCCCCAAACTGTGCCGCAATGTCCGCAAGGATTTGGTTTGGATCCTCGCCGTCGGGGTTGTCCGAGGTAAGAATGCAGAGATCGGCCATCGACGCGGCAACGCGCCCGAGCTCGGAGCGCCGTCCGAAGGTGCGGCCACCCACCGAGCCAAACAGACAGATCAGGCGTCCCGGCTCATACTGCCTGAGCGTTTCAAGTGCCGAGGTCAGGCTGACCTCGTTGTGCGCGTAGTCAATGACAAAGGTAACGCCCGGCATGGCGTCCACAAGCTCAAAGCGCCCGGGAACGCGAACGGTGGCAAGATGGCGAAGGATGTCGTCGGTATCCACGCCGCATTCGCGACAGACAGCCATGGCGGCCAGCGCGTTGTAAACACTGAAATTTCCGGGAAAGGGAAGCGTGGCCTCGCGCTTTCGGCCGGCCTCGGTAAAGGAAAAGGCAATGCCAAGGCTCTCCTTGCCCCGATAGCGTGTGGGGGCGGTGGCACGAAGGTCGGCGTCCGTATGGAGCGCGTAGCGCACGGTCCTTATGCCGGGTGGCACCGCGCTTGCCATTTCGTCGGCGTAGCCGTCGTCGGCGTTGATGAGAACGGCCTTAGCGCCGTAGTCCGAGAACAGCGATTTTTTGCAATCCTTGTAGTGCTCAAACGTCGGGTGCTCGCTGCCGCCGATGTGGTCGACCGAAAGGTTGGTAAACAGCGTCACGTCAAAGCTCACGCCGTGCACGCGGTGCATGTAGAGTGCCTGTGAGGAGACCTCCATCACCAAATATTTGACACCCGCCATACACATGTGGCGCATATACAATTGAGTGACATAGCTTTCGGGTGTGGTGTTGACGGCATCCGCGTGAAAATCGCCGTAATCGACGCCGCTTGTGCCGATGTAGCCGCAGTTGAGCCCCGCGGCGTTCAGAATATGATAGATCATCAGCGCGGTCGTGGTCTTGCCCTTGGTGCCCGTGATGCCAATGACGAACAGCTCGCGCGAGGGATGGGCAAAGAGGTTGTCCGACAGGATGGCAAGCGCGAGACGCGTGTCGGGACAGAGCACGACAAACGCGTCGCTCGGCAGGTCAAGAGCGCGCTCCGCCACAAAAAAGCGGCATCCTCGCTCGTAGGCCGACGCGGCATACAGATGCCCGTCGGAAAGACTGCCGCGCAGGCAGACAAAAACACCCGCGCCCGTGGCCTTGCGGGAGTCGTAAAAGATGTCGCTTATATTTTTGTCGGGGATCTCGCCGACGGGCGAGATCCCCTCGATTCCTTGCAGAAGCTCCTTGAGTTTCATGGGTTTTTCCTTTCCAAACGATAGGAAATTTCAAGCGCTTCGCGATGGTTTTGCACAAAGCGCGCTGTTTTTTGTGAGAGGGGGATCAGGGTGAGCATTTTGTATTCAAGTGTGCCCGGCAGACGTTCAAGCTCCCACAGGAGCATCTCCTCACTCCCCGGCATCGGGCGGACGGTGATGCCCAGCCATTTGGCCCAAAAGGGTACGCGCGGCGCAAGCCAAACAAGCTTTGCGCGGCGGCGTAGGCAAAGCAACGCGAAAAACGAGGGCCTTGGCGGTGTGTCCAGCAAAACCGAAACACAGTAGGATCGCATCACTGCCTTCATTTTATCACCTCTCGTCTTAGTATGCTTTATTATAGCATACTTTTTGCCCAATGGCAAGTTAATTTTGGTTTTTTCCGATAAGCTGTTCCAGGCGTTTGCGCACGCCGTCGCTCGGCGGGCAAAGGGGCAGGCGATATTCCTCACGGCACAGACCCATCATGGCGGCGGCACACTTGACGGGAATGGGATTTACCTCGGCAAAAAGCGTGTCGATGAGGGGGAGAAAGGCAAGCTGATCGGCCATGGCCCCTTTAAAATCGCCCTCACGGCATTTACGGCACATGGCGGTCACCTCACGCGGAAACAGATTGGAGAGCACCGAGATGACGCCCTTGCCGCCAAGCGCGAGGAAGGGGACGGTGATGTCGTCGTTGCCGCAGTAGAGTGAAAAGCGGTCTGAAAATTCGGCGCGAAGCCGTGCGGCAAAGCCCACGTCGCCCGAGGCCTCCTTGATGCCCACGATGCGTCCGTGCTCGGCTAGCGGCCTCAGAGCCTCCGCGCTCAGGTGCACGCCCGTGCGGGAGGGGACGTTGTAAAGCAGGATGGGGCGGTCGGTCTCGTCGGCAATTTTGCGGTAGCTTTCCGCAAGGCCGCGCGGTGTGGCGCGGTTGTAGTAGGGAGTGACCAGCAGCAGGCCGTCACAGCCCGCGCGGCAGGCAAAGCGGGACATATCGATGGCGTGGGCGGTATCGTTGCTTCCCGTGCCCGCGATGACGGGCACGCGTCCGCGCACCGCGCGGACGGCGAAGGTGAGAATGGCGCGGTGCTCGGTGTCGGTAAGGGTGGGAGCCTCGCCGGTCGTGCCGGCGACCACCAGCGCGTCGATGCCGCCGCCGATCTGAAATTCGATCAACCTCTCCAAGGCATCAAAGTCCACTCTTCCGCCGGAAAACGGCGTGATGAGGGCGGTGGCGGCCCCCTCAAAAAGGCAGGTTTTGGTCATATTGTGCTCCTTTCGGCTGTGAAAATGTCGGAAAAGTATTGCAAAATAAAAGAAAATATAATATAATAATTTCGTATGACTATTGGTAACAGTTTATGCAAGGACAGAAAGGAACGCTTCATGTCGGCTATCATCAATCAAAGGGTCCAGACCGATCTTAAGACCCGTGACTTTTTTTACGAATTACCGCCCGAGCTGATCGCGCAAACACCGCTGGAGAGGCGCGACCACTCGCGGCTTCTTTGTGTGGACCGCGCGAGCGGACTGATCGAGCACAAGCATTTTTACGATATTCTGGATATGCTGAACCCCGGGGATGTGCTGGTCATCAACGACTCGCGCGTCATTCCCGCGCGTCTGTACGGGCATGTGGAGGGCAGAGAGGAGGCACTCATTGAGCTGTTGCTTCTGCGCTCGCGAGGCCTTGATACCTGGGAGACTTTGGTAAAGCCGGGCAAGCGCGCTAAGATCGGCTCGCGTCTTTCGTTTGGCGGTGGCATTCTTAAGGGAGAGATCACCGACATCGTGGAGGAGGGAAACCGCCTCATTCGTTTTGAATACGACAAAGAACAATATACCAGCATTTACGAGATCCTGCATGAGATCGGTATGATGCCTCTGCCGCCCTACATTACCGAGCGGCTTACGGACAACGAGCGCTACCAGACGGTCTATGCCAACGAGATTGGCAGCGCCGCCGCGCCCACGGCAGGGCTTCACTTTACCACCGAGCTGCTTGACAGCATCCGTGCCAAGGGCGTGGCCGTTGCGCCCGTGATGCTTCACGTCGGCCTTGGCACCTTTCGCCCCGTCAAGGCGGAGGCGCTGAATGATCACGTTATGCACACCGAATATTTTTCGGTTTCCAAGGAGAGCGCCGATCTCATCAACGCGCGCCGCGCCGCAGGCGGTCGCGTGATCGCGGTGGGAACCACCTCGTGTCGCACGCTGGAGAGCGTGACGACCGATGCGGGCGTGGTACAGCCCCTTAGCGGCGAGACGGGCATCTTTATTTATCCCGGCTACAAATTCAAGGCGGTGGACGCGCTCATCACCAACTTCCACCTGCCCGAAAGCACGCTTTTGATGCTCATTTCGGCCTTTTATGACCGCGAAAGAATTTTGGACATCTACAAAACGGCGGTCGATCAAAAATACCGCTTTTTCAGCTTTGGAGATGCGATGTTTATACAGTGACCTATTGACAAAAATATCCCGCAATGATA
>JAGAUC010000091.1 GCA_017621015.1 Clostridia bacterium
CAAGCGCAAAGCCGTAGCCCTTGTAGCCGCCGAGTGCGTCGCCGATGCCGCCGAGTGTGGTGAGCGCGGCGGTGCCGCCACGGATCTTTTTCAGCGCCTCGCCGGCGTCGCCCTCCACGGGTCGCCCGTCAAGGTCAATGACGGTGCCGGGGTGAATGTCCTCACCGATGCGCGCGTAATATTCCACCTTGCCGTTTTGCGTGATCGAGGTCGCGCAGTCAAAGATAAAATCAAATTCCTCGTCGGTCGGAATGCCGACGGTGTAGGGGTTGGTTCCAAACATCCCCTCCACGCCGAAGGTGGGCGCGACCGAGGGGCGGGCGTTGGTGCCCGTCATACCGATACAGCCGGCCTTGGTTGCCATGGTGGCGTAGTAGCCGGCGATGCCGTAGTGGCAGGAATTGCGGACGGCGACCATACCCATGCCGTACTGCTTGGCCTTGGCAATGGCCATTTCCATCGCGCGGTAGCCGATGACCTGACCCATGCCGTGGTGGCCGTCCACAACGGCGGTGGTGGGTGTCTCCTTTACGACCTCAAAATGGGTGATTGGCTGCTGAATGCCAGCGAGAATGCGGTCGATATACACGGGCTTAAAGCGGTTACAGCCGTGCGATTCAATGCCGCGGCGGTCGCTCTCCAGAAGCACGTCGGTGCAGATCTCGGCATCGGCGCGGGGCACGCCTGCCCCTACGAAAGCATCGGTGATAAAGCTTTGGGCAGTTTCCCAATCTAAATTCATTTTTGGCATAAAGTATCCTCCCCTTGGTCAGAGTTCTTTACGTTTTTCTGTTTTTATAGTATAACACACTTTTTCAAATTTGTATAGACAAATTTTGAAAAATGTGATAAAATAAATGTACGAAAATGGGCGAATCGAGGGAAATGCGATGAAGCAGATCGATGTTTATCAGTTGGGCACGAAATATACGGCACACAACGAGAAACGGGTGCGTGAGGGCTACTGTTTGGGTAGCATTGCCGGTATATGGACAAAGGACGGAGAGCGCTGGCGGAGCACCGTCGGCTTTGCCGATCTTGCAGGCACGCGGCGCATCGAGGGCAATACCGTCTTTCGTCTGGCATCCATGACCAAGCCCATTACCGCGACGGCATTTATGCAGGTCGCGGAAAGCGGAAGGATCGATCCGGATACGCCGATCGCCGCTTTTTTGCCGGAATACGAGAATATGTCCGTTGCGTACGGCATTTCGGGTGATCGGGTGCTGAAATCCCATCCCGCAAGCGTGCTGATAACACCGCGCCACCTGCTCAGCCATTCCAGCGGCCTTGGGTGCGGCACGGTGGGCATCGCGCAGAGCAAGTACATAAAAAAGACGGCGTCGCTGGCTGATTCTGTGCACGCGTATGCCGCGTCGTGTTTGGATTTTGACCCCGAATCGAATGTCAAATACAGCCCGATCTGGGCGTTTGACGTGTTGGCACGTCTGGTGGAGATGGTGGCCGACATGCCGTATGAGGATTATCTGAAAAAATACATTTTTGATCCGCTTGGCATGGTGGATACCACGTATCTGCCGAGCGATGAACAGGTGGCAAGATGCGTGGACTTTGTGGAGCAGACGCCGCACGGTCTTGTGTCCAAAAGGATCTCCCCGAGGGCGGGCTTTGTTGGCTTTGCGGACGGAATGGTCTGCGGCGGTGCGGGTCTGTTTTCCACGCTTGACGATTACAGCCGCTTTGCGCAGATGCTGCTGAACGGAGGAAGCCTTAACGGTGTGCGCATCCTCTCGCCCTTCTCGATGCGAGAGATGACAAGGCGGCAGGAGATCTTTACGGCGGGAGGCTTTGCGGAGAATCCGTTTGGCCTCGGGATGCGCGTATGCGGCGAGCCCGAGGGGGATGCTCAGCCTCTGCCGAAGGACAGCTACGGCTGGAGCGGTGCATACGGCACCCACTTCTGGATCGATGTCCAAAACCGCATGGCCTGTATTTATATGATGAATCTTGCCAATGCCGGCGGCTCGGACGAGGAGGCGGCAAGGGAATTCGAGCGCGATGTGATGAGCTCCCTATGTTGATTTTTATTGACAGGCGCGCGCTCCGTGTGGTATAATTTTTCATGAAAATCCGGATGGGAGGGAAAAAGCATGACCGAGGAAGAAAAGCAGATATTGGTGCTCAAGCAGACCGACCTTTTTCGCGACGGCGAGCCGCTTCGCATCCAGATGTCCAATGAATTTCCCGATTACATCGGTGTGCTTCACAGGCACAAATTCATTGAGGTGGTGTATATCCTGTCGGGAAGTGCGATGCATTATGTGGAGGGGGAGACAAGGCGGGTCGGAAAGGGCGATCTTTTCATCATAAATATGGATACACCGCACGCCTTTGTGCCGGTGGACGACCCGAATGACCCATTTTTGTCGTACGATCTTTTGTTTACGGCCGAGTTTTTTGATCGGTCCCTTACGGGGGAGCACGCCATTGAGGCCTTAAACGATTCCTACGCCTTTTATTCGCTGTTTGGCGGCGGCCAGCAAAGGCATCCGTATTTTAGCGTTTCGGGAAGCTCGTATACCGTGTTTGGCGAGCTTTTCCACCGCATTTACCTGGAGTACCGCGGGCGGGAAAAGGGCTATATGGAGATCATCCGCGGGTATATGATCCAGCTGATCATTACCATCTTCCGTCTGAATGAGGCCAAGGGAGAGGCGCGGACGCAAAAGCACAGCACACAGCCCATCGAATATGTGCTGGAATACATCCGACGGAATTATAACCGCCGTATTTCGGCAAGCGAGCTTGCCGAAAAGGTATATTTCAACCCCGATTATCTGGCAAGGATCTTTAAGGAGCACACCGGGCACTCGATCACGGGTATGGTGCAAAAGGTGCGCGTGGAGGCGGTATGCAAGCTTTTGTCCACCACGCGGCAGACCATTTTCCAGATCGCACGGGATTGCGGCTTCGAGGATATGAAATTTTTTTATAAGGTGTTCAAGAAGCATATGGGCGTGCTTCCGAGCGAATACCGAAAGCAGACCTCACATTTGCGGTAAAAAAGTCGGAATATACCATAACTTCACGGAAAAAACCCTTTTGTTTTTTTAGAATGCGTATTATAATGGATATATAATATTATGCGTTTTGCGCTTACTGAAAAATACTCAAAAACGGAGGAGATCTTATGTTCAACATTCGCGAATGGAGCAAGCAGGCCAACATCGTAGCCGATATTCTGGCCAAGGCTCCCAAAATTGACAAGACGCTCAGAGTGGGCAGAGAGGAATTCCAGCGCCGTCAGAAGCTGGTGTACGAGAGACTGAAGGAGGCCGGCTTTGACGGCGGTATCGTCTACTCGGACGAGCATTATCACGGTGACGTTCCTTACCTTGGCGGTAACACCAACATTTCGGTCGAGCCGGTTTCGGGTATCGTCGGTAAGAACGGCTTTGCCATCCTGGCAGGACTTGAGGGCTGCTACGTGGCTGAGCAGCTGTCGCCCAGAAGCGGCTGCCGCGTGGGACGTGTGGAGATGCTCAAGCTGGCGGATGAGGAATATCCGGTTGAGGCTGACCGTATGGAGGACGTGATCGAGGACATTTGCGGCGGTAAGCCCAAGCGCCTGGCGCTTCTTACCCCCCGTGCCGTGCTTCCGCTTTCGGTCTTTGAGTGGTTTGAGGACTACGTGGGTAAAGGAAATCTTCTGGACGGACAGGAGATCTACTATAAGGTCAAGTATGAAAAGTCGGACATTGAGATGCAGCTGACGCGTCAGGCTGCCAAGATCACCGACGTGATGATCGAGGGTATGCTGGCGGTCATGAAGCCCGGTATGCTTCAGACGCAGGTCGCGCAGTGGGGCTATGCCATTGCCAGCGAGCTGGGTGTTGAGGAGCACGGCATCGACGTGATGGTCACCAGCGGCGAGGACAACCGCTCCATCGTCGGTAAGGCACTCAATCACGTCATTGAGGAGGGCGAGTACGTCCACCTTGGCGTAGGTCCCGCCATGGACGGCCTTACCGCTTGCCAGCGCTGCAGCGTGGTCTGCACACAGAAGGGCGGCAAGCTGAATGAGAGCCAGGAATACTGGATGAGCTTTGTTGAGGATGCTTACCGAGTCGGCCTTGATGCCTTTATTGAGGTGGCCGAGAAGAATCTGCCCGCCAAGCTTCAGGAGCAGGCGCTTGTGGATTATTTCGCACGCCGCCAGGAGGAGGTAAGCCTTCGCGTAGGCAAGCCCATCAACCTCACACAGCTCAAGCCTTACACGGGCACGCACAACTCGGGCTACACCGAGTGCCAGGAGTTCTACGGCGCCATCACGCTGAACTCCGAGGAGCCTCTCGGAAATCAGATCGTTATGATGCTGGACGTGGCCGCACGCGGCTTCGGCAGCACCTGGAACGACGTGATCATCCCCGAGTTTGACTACATTCTTGTGGAAAAGACGCTGGGCAAGTTCGGACGCAAGGTGGAGGTCCTTAACGATCTTCCCATCCGCGTTCAGCATCTGGTCGGAAGCGGCTATTAATAAAGGAGACAACCTATGAAATATACGTACTTTGATACCAATACCAAGCAGGTTACAACCGATATCGATCTTCTGTTCCCCGGCTTTGGTAAGACCGAAAAGGAGGTCCTTGCGGTCATGAGCCCTCACGACGATGACGCCGTGATCGGCGCCGGCTATGCCATGCTGGCCGCCAAGGAGGCGGGAGCCGAGGTCTACGTGGTGATCTTCTGCCGCGGCGACGCCGGCTACAGCACGGTTGAGGAGAAGGCGACCATCGAGGAGGTGCGCGCCAGAGAGACCGACGAGTGCTATGCACGCATGGGCATCCCGGCCGACCACATTCTCCGTATGAATTTCCCCGACTTCTCGGCCATCGGTCACCTTGGCTGGGAGAAGGCAGACGGCAAGCCCGGCGACATGCCCGTGCTTCTTCGCTTCCTTCGTGAGAAAAAGGTTACCCGCGTAATGATCCCCAACCACTATCACGAGCATACCGACCACAGAGCCACCTACCTGATGAGCAGCTTTGACGTTCCGCAGGCAGGCGACGCCGCTCTTGTGGATCACGGCACGCCGCACAAGGTGCTTTCCACGCTTCAGTATTCGGTATGGGCCGACTTTGACCCCGAGGATTCGCTGGTTGCGGGACGTACGGGCGGCATTCGCGCCAACCGCATTCTTGCCGTTTCCGCTGATGTAGAGAAGGAGATCGACGTGGCCATCGAGGCTTACGTTTCGCAGGGCAAGATCATTGAGGGGCTTGTTAACTCGCGTAAGGAAAGACAGACAAAGGACGGCCGCTTTGTTGAGCCGTACATTGCCTTTGACTGCCGTCCCAAGATCAACTTGAAGCCCTATGTGGATTGGGTAGAAAATCACTAAGGAGGATACGGACATGATGATCGTACCAAAGCCCAAGCAGTATGAAGAGAAGGGCGAGCTTTCCATCGCTCTTGCCATTTGCGCCGATGCCGAGCTTACCTTCGGCCTGAAGGCGTTTAAGAGAATTTTCAAGAAGATCTACGGTGTTTCGATCGCCAATGGAGAGGGAGGCATCGCGGTCAAGTATGACGCTTCGCTTGCCGAGGAGGAATATATCCTTGACGGCGCTACGGTCTACGCCTCGTCGCTCTTCGGTATGAAGAACGGTCTGGCGTCGGTCTTCCAGCTGATCAAGAAGGCCGACAAGGAGGGCATCACGCTGACTGAGGCCAGCGTAAAGGATAAGCCCGACGTGGATTTCCGCGCGTTCTTTGCCGACCTTGCCAGACAGTGGCACGATTTCGACATTCTGCTGGGTTACGTGGATATGTGCTATCTCAACAAGATCAAGTACTTCCAGATCCACTTTACCGATGACCAGAGCTGGACGCTGCCCTTTAGGTCCTTCCCGAACGTGGCGACCAAGGGCCGCTGCTACACCCACGAGGAGATCGCCTACCTTGTGGAGTACGCCAACGAGGCGTCGGTGGAGCTTATCCCCGAGTTTGAGGGCATCGGTCACTCGCGTGAGCTGATCAAGAACTGCCCCGAGGAGTTTGGAAACGAATACGATAAGCCGATGAACGAGAAGATCATGTGCATCGGTAAGCCCACCACGTTTAACAACGTGCGCAAGATGCTGACCGAGATGGCCGAGGTCTTTAAGTACTCGCGCTACATTCACGTCGGCTGTGACGAGGCACTTCATACCAACTGGACGGTCTGTCACTACTGCCGCGACTATATGGCGCGTCAGGGCATTGAGACTACCCTTGAGCTTTACGCGCACTTTGTGCAGAAAATCGTGGATATGTGCCTGGCACTCGGTCGCACGCCCATCGTGTGGGAGGGCTTCCACAAGGACCACAACCATCTGATCTCCAAGGATGCCATCGTTATGGCTTGGGAGAATTTGTACCAGACCGCGCCCGATCTGCTTGAGGGTGGCTTCAAGATCATCAACGCGGCTTGGAAGCCTTTGTATTTTGTGGATTCCGATGCACCTAAGTACACCTGGAGCATTCTGGAGGAGGACTTCAATCTGTACCGCTGGGACAACCATCTGGAGCGCTCGGCGGCGCACGGCGGCATGCAGCTGGAGCCCAACGAGAACGTGCTTGGCTCGATGATGTGCCAGTGGCAGTGTAACTACGAGCAGGAGCATGACCGTGTGGTGGCTAACCTGCCGGTGTTCTCCGACCGTCTGTGGAACGTTACCGAGTACTACGCCAAGGACGCGTTCCCGAACGTGGACACGTTGACGGCGATGATCAATAAGGTATATTGAAATATAAAGCATTGGGGTGGCAGAGGTGTCACCCCAATTTGTAAAGGAGAAGGTTATGATCATTCCAAAGCCCAAAAAATATCAGGAGCTGGGCGAGATCG
>JAGAUC010000092.1 GCA_017621015.1 Clostridia bacterium
AGGTAAAAGAAGGGTAGCCCTTGACCGTATGAAGCGGGATGCAGAATACCGACCGCAAGCGAGGTGCTTTTCGTCCCCACGGCAACTCCCCGTCCGCAGAGCACTTTACGCCGATATTCTTACTCTTCGTAAAATTACAGTTCTATTATACACCTTTTTTGGGTTTTGTCAACCGTGTTTTGAAAAGAAAAAGGAGGCGACGGGAATTTCCCGTCGCCATTTTTTAAGCGTCCAAATGTATGTGGTTGAACATGCCAAGCTCTTTCAGCATTTCGCCCTCGCGCTTGTGGCAGGTGAAGATGAGTGTCTGCGTGCCGCCCGCGCTGTACTCGGTCAGCATGCTCAGCATGGCGCGCGTACGCGCTACGTCCAGCTGGGTGAAGCTCTCGTCAAACAAGAGCGGCGGCATATTGTCGCGGCATACCATTTCCGCAAGAGCCAGGCGCAGGGAAAGGTAGGCGGCGTCGCGCGTGCCCTTACTGAGCGCCTCGATGCTTCGCGTGGTGTGGTCGGTCATAACGGTGATCTTCATATCCCCCGAAATGCCAAGATCGCGGTATTTTCCGCCCGTCGTACCGCTCATCAGCTCACCTGCGCGGAGGCGGAGCGTCGGCGTGACGCTTCGGCGCAGGTTCTCGGAGGCAATGCCAAGCGTTTCGTGTGCCATCCGAATGGCATCGTATTTCAGGCGGTGGGTCTCGAGCTCGCCGACGGTCTCATCAAGCTTTGCGCTCACGCGCGCCGGATTTTCCGCGGTCGAGGTAAGTGCAATCAGCTCCTTTTCCAGGGCGATCTTTTTTTGTTCATTGAGCGTGTGCTGAGTTTTGCTGTAATCGTGAGCAAAGCGGATCTTTTCGATATCCAACGAGGCCAGAATGACGCTCGGCTTCTGTCTGCCGACTGAGGCGGAGAGCGCGCCCTCACTTACGTCCTTCAAGGTTTCCTTCAGTTCCTCGATCAAAGCGTGAAGCGAATTCATCTTGCCCTCGATGCTCTCGCGCTCGTTGCAAACGGCAAAGAATGTGTCATACGTGCTTTTCAGGCATTCCAAGGTAGCCTCGGGCGTGGCTGTTTCACAGGAAACGCCGACCGAAGAGAGCATACGGGCGGTATTTGCCAGCAAGCCCTCGAGCGCCCTTGACGCTTGCTCGCTTTCACTTTTTGCACGGGCAAGCGTAGCATCATATACCGCGCAAAGCTCGTGGTTTTTTCGGCAGGTCTCGATATGTGCCTCAAACGAGGTGCCGGTAGGCTTGCCGGGGAGTCCGATCTTGGTGACAAGGGCGATGCGCTTTTTTCTTGCCTTGGCTGCGGCTGAGAAGGAAAGAATGCCAAACAGCGTAAAGAGGGCACCCGCACCGAGCAGACCGTAAAGAAGAAAGGGCATATAGCCGTAGAAGGCGGCAAAAAGGTCGGTGAGGAGCGTGAGCGCACCCGCTGCAAAGCCAAGAACAGCGAGTACAAGCAGGATCACGGCACGCGTAATGGCGTTTTTACGCTTACGCGTGGCGCGCAGAAAGGCGGCGCACAGCGTTTGTTTTCCGCCCTCCTCGTCGGTTTTTTGGTAAAAGCGAGCAAGCTCGCGGTCACCGCAGGGCGCGTGCTCTGCCTGCGCGAGAGCGGTGAGCGAAAAGCGATGCTTTTGGATCGCCTCGGAAAGAGCCGAGGCAAAGCGGTCGATCACGCCGAGCGTTTCGCGGTCGGGAAGGGCACCTTGGTAACCCTTTTCGCGGCACAGCTTGTCCAGCGCCCGCTCCTGCTCCTCGTATTGTGCCTCATAGGAATGAAGCGTCTCAAAGCGTCTGAGCTTGCTTGCGGTTTCGTAAAGGCGAAGCTGCTCCTCGGCTTCCTCATATTGCTTTTTGGCCTTTTCGGAGACGGCCTTAAGGCGTTCCACCGTCGCCTCCTTGGCGATGATGTCCTGCGCGTTTTTCTTAGCGGTGTCCAGGCGATTTTCGAGAAGCGTTTTGGCGGTCTCCAACTCAAAGAGCTTGCCGCCCTTTCCGTTTTTGTGAAGTAGGGCACGGCGCAGATCGTCAAGCTTGGCCTGAACCTTTTGCGTGTCGATCTCCTCGTCGGCCGAAAACAGCAGATTTTCCAGCGAGGAATTGACCTCGTCCCCGTCAACGCTTGTGCATTCCAGCTGACGGATGCAGGTCGTAGCGGTAAACATTTCCGCCGTGATACCGAGAAAATGCTTGCCGGGGATCACGCCCTTAAGGATCTCAGCCCCGGTTTCCAGATCAAAAATGTGGCAGTCCTCGGCATAGGTCTCGCGACCGCTGTTACCTCGGAGATATCCCTTTCGCTCAATGCGGTAACCCTTTCCGAGCGAGAGGATCTCCATCGATCCCTCGGCAACGCTGTTTTGCCAGCTGAGTCCTTTCTCGCGCTCGCTTACGGTCTCGCCCGCCGCGCGACGCGGCATACCGTAAAGCACAAAGCGAATGAAGGAGAGTACCGTGCTCTTTCCCGATTCGTTGCCACCCTCAAGAAGGTTGATGCCGTCGGTAAAGACAAACTCTCGATCTAAAAGAGCGCCGTATTCCTTGATGTATAATTTGCGAATAAACACAATGACGCTCCTTTCTTAAAATACGATGGGCTTGCCCGAAAGAGCACAGAGCCCGATGCGAAGCGCCTCGGCGGCCACCTTGCGCTCTGCCTCGTCCATGGTTTGCATTTTCGCGACCAGCTCGCGGTAGTATTCCCCGCGAATGCTCAGATCGTGCTCAAGCTCCGCATAATCCAGAACCGGCGTGGTCTCGTCCCGGAGCTCCAGATGATAAAGCCCCTCGATCGCACCGACAATGAAATCGGCCGACGGAACGTAATCGGGCGTAAGGGCACCCGTAAGAATGACGCGAAGCGCGGTGTCCTCTCCGTAGGCCTTCACGGCGATGCGCTGACGGATGCGGTCGATGACCTCACTGTCCTTTTCAGCACCGGTGACATCCACGGTCTCCATCATATAACGGCGCTTGGCGATGCGCAGCCTTTCGGCAGACACGCGATCGCCGTCAACGGTGACCTCGATGACTGAGCCAAAATCCAGCTCATCGAAGCTTCTGCCCTCGGGGCAACCGCTGTAAGCGGTCAGCGTTTTTCCTAAGGTTTCAAGCGCGGGGGCGTTGTGAACGTGACCGAGCGCGGCATAATCAAAGCCCGAGGCGGCCAACTGCTTTTTGTCGATGGGCGCATAGGGGGAGAGCGGAACGTCCAGCTCGGTGTGTGCACAAAGAATGTTGATCTTGGTCGGATCCAGCGAAACGCCGCTTGCAAGCGGAGCCTCCTCGTGGCGCTCGGAGGTAAAGGCGTAGCCATGGATGCAGACGTTGCTTTTGGGGAAGTAAAAGGAGGAAAGCTTTTCCGAGGTGAAGATCTTTACGTTTTCCGGAAAGCTTGTCGCATACAGCCCCCCCTCGGTGTAGGGGTCGTGGTTGCCGGGGGAAAGAATGACCGGACAGTCCAGCGTTGCCAGCATATCCGTGACGAATTTTAGGGTAGAGGAGGTGGTGAAGCCGCTGTCAAAAAGGTCACCGGCGATCAGCAGAAAGTCGGCGTGGCGGTTTTTGGCAAGACAAATGAGCGAGCGGAACAGCTCACGCTGCCCCTCGCGTCTGGCCTCACCTCCGATCGCACCGAGCCCCGAAAACGGGCTGTCAAGATGCAGATCGGCACAATGTATAAAACGGATCATAGTTTACCTCATATGTGATGAATGTTCTGAGATTCAGTATATCATAAAACCGAAATTTCTTCAAGAGATTTCCCAAATTTGAGCAGTTATTTTTGCTTTGCTGTTCCTTCCAAAAACTGCCTTGGCGCGATCCCGCTCATCTTCTTGAAAAAGCTGGAAAAATGAGAGGGTGTGTGAAAGCCGAGCGAATACGCGATCTCGCTGATCGAGTTGTTTTTCTCAAGCAAAAGTCGCTTGGCGGTATCAAAGCGCAGGCGGTTGTAATAGGCAATGATGCTCTCGCCCGTCTCCTCCTTGAAAACGGTTTTTAAGGTGGAGGGGGAATAGGAAAAGCGCGCGGCCAGCTCGGAAAGATGCACAGGCTTGTCCAGGTTTTCTTCAAGATAGGACTTGATGTCTGCCGAAAGCTTTTTGCGCTTTAGGTGCTGGGTATAGGAGTTGATACGGATGCGCACGTCGGTGCTTCGCGCAGAATAGAGTGAGAGCAGCAAAAGCTCAATGCTGTTCTGAATAAACTGCAAATGAAGCGGTGCGGCATCCTCCTGCTCTGTCATCGAGCCGTCCTTAGCGATCTCCAGCGGTGATTTTGGGTGAAAATACGCCTCGGCGTGCGAAACGATGTCACTAAGATACAGACGCTGTCTTTGGTTGACTGTGAGGATCTTATTCTCAAAAAAGCGCATAGCACCGTCCGAGCAATGGAAACAGAAGATGATGGCGGTGGCGTCCGAGTGGTAGGGGTTCAGGTTGTGAAACTCAATGGGCTTGTGGCAGATCATTTCGCCACTTTTGATGATATATTTTTTGTCCTCGGCCAACGCCGACATTTTGCCCGATTCCACAAAAACAAACTCCCAGCCCTCGTGCTTTTCGCCGTTGTACCGAAAGTCCTTTTGAAAGGTATAGCGAAAGACGCTGAAGACACCGAAAACGCGGATCTCCTTTTCGTCGTGTATGATATTCATTGGCTTCTCCTTGGAACGTTTGGTTTTAAGATAGGGGTCGACAAAACAAATGTGAAAAAATAATTGTCCGAATTTGAAAGTTGTTTGTCTTATTATAACTTGAAAAAGAGGACTTGTCAAGGTAAAATATAAGTAAAGATATTATTTTTGGAGGAAAACCCGATGTTAAAGGTAGTGTTAGTGGGATTCGGCGGAATCGCACAGATCCACCGCTTTGTGTATTGGTACGTAGCGGAAAAGCTGGGAAAGCCGGTGGAGCTTGTGGCGGCATTTGACGTAAATCCCGCAAAGTTTACAGAAAAGACCACCATCAACATTCCTCTTGGAGAAATGACCGAAGAAAAGCCCATTCATTTTTACACGGATCTGGACGAGATGTTAGACAAGGAAAAGCCGGATTTTGTGGATGTTTGTCTGCCGACCAAGTTCCACGCCTCAATGACCATCGATCTTCTGAATCGCGGCTATTCGGTGATTTGTGAAAAGCCGATGGCATTTGCCGATGCGGACTGCCGGGCTATGGTCGAGGCGGCAAATAAAAACGGTAAAAAGTTGATGATCGGACAGTGTGTCCGCTTCGCGCCCGAGTACGAATACCTCCATGAGCTTGTCACAAGCGGCAAGTACGGAAGGGTGCTTGGCTCGGAGTTTTATCGTGTAAGCCCGCCCCCGTTCTGGAGCGCCAACGCCTGGCAGCTCAACGTCAAGGAATCGGGAGGCTGCCTGTTTGAGCTCAACATTCACGATGTGGACTACGTCCGTTGGCTGTTCGGTGACCCGAAGGAGATCAGCTGTACGCTTGAGAGTCGCGCATTTGAGCGGGATACGCTGAAGTGCCGTCTTGGTTATGACGATCATACTGCCGTTGTAAAGGGCGGCTGGCTGAAGCCCGAAGAGCCCTTCCGTTGTGGCTTTGAGGTTCGTATGGAAAAAGCGACGGTCCGCCTTCAGGACGGCAAGGTCACGCTTGCCCAGGAGGGTAAGGAGGAGATCGTCGTTCCGATCGAAAGCCGTGAGTACATCATTGGTGAGATCGCGTACTTTGTGGATATCCTGATGGGTGAAATCGAAAACACCAAGAATCCGCCCGAGGGCTCGGCCAAGACCATTGCGCTTCTTCATAAGCTTTTGGAGTGTGCCTTTGAGAATAAGACCGTGCGTCTGGAGGACTGATATGAAAAGCAGAGCTTGTATTTATACCTCACCGGTCAAGGGGCTCAAGACCTACCTCGATGTCATCGACGTGGCCGTGGAGTTTGGACTTGAAAATGTGGAGACCATCAACTCGTATGAGCTGCGTGAGCCCAACGTGGAGTTCGCCAAGCAAATGCGCGAATATGCCGACAAAAAGGGCGTTCGCTTTCCCTGTGTTTCGGTAGGACTCAATCTTGTGGGCGAAAACGGCCCCGAGATGATCGAAAAAATGAAAAAGTATGGCGATGTAGCCAAGGCGCTTGGCTCGCCGTATCTGCACCACACCATCGCTCTGGAGTGCCGCGATCCGAAGGTGATCGAGGAAAACCGCTCGCTGTTCTATAAGCGCGGACTTGAGGCCGTGCGTACCGTTTTCGATTACGCTGCCGAGATCGGCATCCGTACCGTGTATGAGGATCAGGGATATCTGTTTAACGGCGTACAGGGCTTCGGTCAGTTTCTCTCGGACGTGGACCGAGGCGTGGGAGTGGTTGCCGACTTCGGTAACATTCTGTTTGTTGACGAGGGCGTGGAGAGCTTTATTCCCGCCTTTGCCGACCGCATCGTAAACGTTCACATCAAGGACTACATCGTAACGTCGCACGAGGGCGAGCGCGATCCGAAGGACTTTTACAGCTGGAAGGGAAATCTTTTGCAGGACTGCGCTTTCGGAAAGGGAAGCGTCAATATGGAAAAGGGCTTTGCCGAGCTCAAAAAGATCGGATATAAGGGCACATTCGCTATGGAATGTCCGCCCCTTGGCGAGGATCCCAGAGAGACCCTTCGCAGCAATATAGCACTCATTGATCACTATGTGAAGAAAATGGAGGAATAAAAAATGAATGTACTTGCAATCGGCTGTCATCCCGATGACGTTGAGATCGCGTGTGCGGGCACTCTGGCCAAGTGTGTAAAGCGCGGCGATAAGGTCATCGTTTGCCACGTGTCTACCGGTAACCTCGGTCACGTCATCATTCCGCCCGACGAGCTGACGGTGATCCGTGCGAACGAGGCCAAGCGCGCAGGCGCCATGGCAGGCATCGAGGTGATCTCCGCCGGCTTTGACGATCTGAAGATCTATGACGGAAACAAGGAAGCGCGCGACCGGATCGTGGACGTCATCCGTTACGCCAACCCCGACTTTATCATCACACACAACCCCGATGACTATATGCCCGACCATACGGCGGTGTCGCGTCTTGTGTTTGACGCAAGCTTTACGGCAACGCTCCCCAACTATACCGACTATCCGCACAGATACAGTGCGATGGACGGCGAGCCGGCAAAGCTGGTTCCCATCTTCTATATGGACACACTGGCCGGTGTGGACTTCCAGCCCACCGAGTACGTGGATATTTCCGAGGAAATTGACCTGAAGATCAATATGCTGGAGTGTCACGAAAGCCAGCTTGTCTGGATGCGCGAGCACGATGGCATTGATTTCGCGGATATGGTTAAGACCTGCTCGCGTTACCGCGGCTACCAGTGCGGCGCGGACTACGCCGAGGGCTTTAGACAGTGCCAGGTGTACTTAAAGGGATTCACCAAGAGACTTCTTCCGTAAACAATTATTTCAAAGATAAAGGAGAAACAGATCATGGATTTTATGAGCACAGTAAAGGGCTCTCTGCTTGAGGGCTTTTATCCCGAAGGATGGGACATGGCGCGTATTGACGCGTGCTGCGAGAAGGGCGTTGCCCGCGAGGATTTCTGGAACAAGGACTTTAACCCCATTGAGTGCAAGGACATTAACGAGTTTGACGTTCTGATGGGTCACGAGATCGCGCTTCAGATCAAGAAGACGCGCGAGGAGGGCAGAAAGCTTGCTATGATCCTTCCCGTAGGTCCTATGGGTATGTACCGTTGGGCTTCCTACTTCATCAACGAGTGGCAGATCTCCTGCGACCACGTGTACACCTTCAATATGGACGAGTGGTCGGATGCCGACGGCAACACGCTCCCCAACACCAACCCCGCTTCGTTTGAGTACAGCATGAAGGAAGCCTTCTTCAATAAGCTGGGTGCATACACCGTTCCCGAGGCACAGCGCAACTTCGCTACCAAGGCAAATCTCCCCACCTATGAGGGCAAGATCAAGGCTCTCAAGGCCGAGGGTGCCAAGCTGGTTCTGGTTTACGGTATCGGCAGAATGTGCCATATCGCCTTCTGGGAGCCCCAGTTTGCTACCGATTATAAGAACGATGAGGAGTGGAAGCAGGCAACCCACCGCATCGGTGCCAAGCTTCATCCGCTGACCATCGAGCAGAACGCGATCACAAGCTTCAAGAGCCGCACAACGCTGGTTCCTTGCCGCGCCAACACCATTGGCCCCGGTCTCTTCCTTCAGGCAGACTATGCGATCGGCGGTGCTGACGGTGCGCTTGGCAGAGGTATGGGCTGGCAGGGTATGAGCTTCCTTACCACGCTCCACCACGGTCCCGACCGTCACATTACCTCGACCTACATTCCCACGCTCCCCGGTAGACTCTTCTACCTCTCCGAGCTTGCAGGCCCTCTCACCGCAGAGTGCAACTGATTCATTGAAAAAGGGCTGAGTCGATGACTCAGCCCTTTTTG
>JAGAUC010000093.1 GCA_017621015.1 Clostridia bacterium
GGGGACTTTTTACAAAAAGTCCCCTACACGTCTCTCCTCCCCGATAAATCAAAATTTGAAATTATGCCAGTTCCTTTTTGCCGGTATACAGCTCGTAGTAGCGGCCGCCGAGGGCGAGCAGCTCCTCGTGCGTGCCCCTCTCGATGATCTCACCCTGCTCCAGCACCATAATGGCGTTGGCGTTGCGCACGGTGGAAAGGCGATGCGCGATAACAAAGGTGGTGCGATTGCTCATCAGACGGTCCATCCCGCGCTCAATGTGCCGCTCGGTACGCGTATCGACTGAACTGGTCGCCTCGTCCAGCACCAGAATGGGCGCACGCGAGAGCGCGGCACGTGCGATGTTGAGCAGCTGCCGCTGTCCCTGCGACAGATTGGCGCCGTCGCCCTCCAGCATGGTGTCGTACCCCTTCTCCAGGCGCATAATGAAGCTGTGTGCCGAGGCGGTCTTGGCCGCCTCGATCACCTCCTCGTCGCTTGCATCCAGACGGCCGTAGCGAATGTTCTCCCTGACCGTGCCGGTAAAGAGGTGGGTATCCTGAAGCACCGTGGCAATGTTTTGCCTGAGCTCCTTTAATCGGTAGCTCTTAATGTCTCGGCCATCGATGGTGATCTGCCCCGACTGAATGTCATAAAAGCGGCTTAAAAGGTTGGTGACCGTGGTTTTTCCCGCGCCCGTCGAGCCGACAAAGGCGATCTTTTGCCCCGCGTGCGCGTAAAGCGACAGGTTTTTCAGCACCGTCTTTTCGGGCACGTAGCCAAAGGTAACGTCCTTGAGCACGATCTCGCCGCGAAGCCCCAGCGTGCTTGCGGGATCCTTGACATCGGCCGGCTCGGGCTCACGATCCATCAGCGAAAAGACGCGCTCCGCGCCCGCAAGCGCCGAGAAAATGGTGCTCATCTGCTGAGATATCATATCAATGGGACGCGCAAACTGGCGCGAATAGTTGACAAACACCGCAAGTCCTCCGGGGTCAAAGTGACCGCCAAGACAGAGAAAGCCACCCACACCTGCCGTTATCGCGTAGTTGATCTGACTGGTATTTCCAAGGATGGGGCCCATAATACCGCCGTAAAACTGCGCACGGAACTGCTTTTCACGCATATCGCCATTGAGAAGCATAAACTCCTCTACGCTGATCTCCTCATGGTTAAAGACCTTAATGACCTTCTGCCCCGAGATCGACTCCTCAATGTAGCCGCCCAGCGCTCCCAGTGCCGCCTGCTGACCGACGTAATGGATGCGCGCGCGCTTGCTGATCATAGCACCCAGGCGAATGAACAGCGGCACGAACACGACGGTGATCAGCGTCAGCCAGATGCTGGTGGTCACCATCATCACAAAGGTACCGATCAGCGAGATCACACCCGAGATCAGGCTCACTACGGTGTTGTTGAGCATCATATCGATGTTGTCGATGTCGTTGGTAAAGCGGCTCATGATTTCGCCGTTGCTGTCCCCGTCAAACACCGAGACGGGAAGCTCCTGCACACGCGCAAACAGATCGCCGCGAAGATGCTCGGTCGCGCCCAGCGAGATCGAAAGCATCAGCCGCGCCTGCGCGTAGCTGGAGATAACGCCAATGAGATACACCGCACCGACCACCGTCAGCACCACCGCAAGATACGCCATCGGAGAGTCAAATTCCATACCAAAGACCTCGGTTTTTCCCACTCCCACAAGGGCGTTGAGAATGGGGCGCAGAATGTACGCGCCCATCAGCGATGAAACCGTACTCAGAAGCATGCATACCAGCACCAGGAAAAGACGGAATTTATAGGGCGAAAGATAGGAAAGCAGGCGCTTCATCGTGGCGCGCGTATTTTTGGGCTTTCCGCCCTGCTTGCCGCGCGGTCCCATGGGGCCACGCGGGCCGTGGATGGGCATGCCTCTCTTGCCCTCGGGCACCTTGCCGTTATACTGCTTTTGCAGCTCCTCAAGCGTTCTGGCCGCCATGCTCACCCACCTCCTTTCGCTCGGTCTGGGATTCGTAGATCTCCTTATATTCGGTGTTGGTCGCCAAAAGCTCCTCATGCGTGCCCACACCGGTAATGCGCCCCTCGTTCATCACCACGATCTTGTCGGCGTCCCTCACGGAGCCGATGCGCTGAGCAATGAGGATCTTGGTCGTACCCGCAAGCTCGCGCGCAAACGCCTCGCGGATGCGCTTTTCGGTCGCGGTATCCACCGCACTCGTCGAATCGTCCAAAATAAGGATCTTAGGCTTTTTGAGAAGCGCACGGGCAATGCAAAGCCGCTGCTTCTGTCCGCCCGACACGTTGGTGCCGCCCTGCCCCAGCATGGACTCGTAGCCCTCGGGGAAGCTTGTCACAAAGCCGTCGGCCTGCGCGGCCTCGGCGGCGGCGCGGAGAGTTGCCTCATCGGCATCGGGACATCCAAAGCGAAGATTGTGCCGAATGGTGCCCGAGAACAGCAGATTTTTCTGAAGCACCATACCCACGCCCTCGCGCAGGTTGTGAAGTGTGTAATCCTTTACGTTCACGCCGTCCACCAGCACCTCGCCCTCGTCGGCGTCGTACAGGCGCGCGATCAGCGACACAAGCGTGGTCTTGCCACAGCCCGTCGAGCCGATGATCCCCACCGTCTCGCCCGCCTCGATCTTAAGATTTATGCGGTCCAGCACCTTGCCGTCGCTGTTTTTATAATAGCGAAAGGAAACGCCCCGGAACTCCACGCTGCCCCGTGTCACCTCGCGTGTGCGGTCGGCACGCGCGCTGTCGGCCACGTCCACCTTCTCGTCCAGAACCTCGGCAATGCGCTTGCCCGAAGCCATGGCACGCGAAAAGACCACAAACAGCATAGTCACCATCATCAAAGAGCTTAAGATCTGTGTAATATAGGTAACAAACGCCGTAAGGTCGCCCGCCGACATACGGCCCTCATAGAGCATCTCGCCACCAAGACGGTACACCGCAATGGCGGTGGCGTTCATGATCAGCGTCATCACCGGCGACATCAGGATCATGATCTTCATCGCGCCCTCACTGCTCTTTTTCAAATTCCGATTGGCAACGCCGAATTTCTCCTTTTCGTGCTCCTCACGCACAAAGGACTTGACCACGCGCACGCCTGTGAGATTTTCGCCCACCACCGAGTTGAGTGCGTCGATCTTGGTCTGCATTTTGGAAAAGCGCGGAAAGCCGCAAAAAATGATAAATCCGATCACCAGGAGCATCAGCGGCACCGAGACCGCCAGCACCACCGAAAGCTCGGGGTTTAGGGTGATCGCCATAATGAGCGCCCCCACCATAATGCCGGGCGCGCGGAAAAACATACGAAGCATCATATTGATAAAATGCTGAAGCTGGGTCACGTCATTGGTCAGACGCGTGATCAGCGAGCCGGTGCTGAACTTGTCAATGTTGGCAAACGAAAAGCTCTGGATCTTGCGGTAAATGTCGCCACGCAGATCGGTGGCAAAGTTGACCGACGCCTTGGCGCCGAAATACGCACCGCCCACGCCGCCGATCATCATCAGGATCGCCGTGAGGATCATGCCCACCATAATGGCGGCGATAAAGCCATTGTTGCCGCAAAGCGCATACAGCGCGCGGATGACACCGGGCACGGCGGTCTTGGCCTCGCCCGAATACACACCAAAGTCGATGATATAGGACAGAAGCTTTGGCATCATGACCTCGCCAAGCACCTCCACGATCATACAAAGAGGCCCCAAAATAAAATAAGCCAAATAGGGCTTTATGTAGGGAAACCAACGCTTCAAATCACTCACCTCGTTTCACGTCGGACGGCTCGTTTTCCGCCCTGAGATTTTTTTGCATACGCTCAAGGAAGCCGACAAGCACCCCAAGCTCCCCGTCCGAAAAGCCGTCAAGCATCTGCGCGTCAATGGCCGAAAACCGCTCCATCGAAAGCTCACGTACCTGCCACCCACGCTCGGTAAGCGTGACTACGTTTGCACGTCCGTCGCCCTCGGTGGGCTTTTTTTCCAGATACCCGCCGCTCTCCAGCTTGCGAAGCGTCACCGTGAGTGCCGCCGGGCTGATCTCCAGACACTTCGCCAGCTCCTTTTGTGAGGCCGTGCCTCCCATATCCGCAATGCGCATCAGCACAAAGTGCTGGCTCCGATGCACGCCGATCTCCTCGGAAAAGCGCTCCACACGTTTGCGGTGCATGCGGTCGGTACGAATGAACAACCGACATACATCCCGCAGCTGCTCCCTTTTTTCTCTCTCGTTCATAGCACTCTCCATTCGTTAACACGTTAATCATTAACGTGTTAATTATATGACCTTTTTCTCCCTCTGTCAACCGCTTTTCCAAATGTTGCATTTTGTTCATAAAATTGATGTTTGTCGGTCTGTTTTGTTTGCAAGGGGAACGTGCCTCCGGCGGGGCGCTTTTGAAAAAGCGCCGCAAAACTTTTTGCAGAATGGGTCTGCACAAAC
>JAGAUC010000094.1 GCA_017621015.1 Clostridia bacterium
CCCAACGGCATTATGAATCCCTTTAAGCTGGGACTTTAATCTTGGGAGGTAGAGAGTTATGAATATGTCGGAAAAATCCAAGGCACATGTTGACGCTTGCCGTTTTTGCTGGATGTGCCATCATATTTGCCCCATCGGTAACGCAACGGGCCACGAGAGAAGCACCCCCCGCGCCAGAGCACTGGGTATTTCGATGGTAAACCGCGGCGCGATCGAGCTTGAGGAGATCATGGATAACATTTACGAGTGCGGCGGCTGTGGCGGCTGTGTTCGCGAGTGTGTGACGGGTTGGGATCCCGTGATGTTTACCAAGGAGACGCGCCTTGAAGCGGCTCTTGAGGATAAGCTTCCTTCCTACATAAATACAATGGTCGACAACTGCCTGGAGAGCGGCAATGCCTACGGCAAGACCGCGCTTTGCGCGAGGCTCAGCGAGGCCATCGCCAAGCACGCGGCTGTGACCGACACACTTCTGTACCTCGGCGTGGATGCCAGATATATGGCGTGCGAGCAGGCGGTAAAGGCCATTTCGGTGCTGGAAAAGGCGGGCGTGGCGTTCACGGTGCTTGCGGACGAGCTGCCCACGGGCGCACAGCTTGACTTCCTCATCGGCGCGGCCGAGGAAACGAAGGAGCAGATGGCCGCGGCGGCCAAGGTGATGGACGGCTACAAGACGGTGATCTTCTACGATCCCGCCGATGCCAAGACCGTCAAGCAGACCTACGGCGCGTACGGCGTGGAGACCGCGGCGAAGACCGTGACCTATACCTCGGTGCTTGCGGATCTTGTAAAGGCCGGAAAGCTTGCAGGAAAGAGCGGAAAGACTGTGGTATATCAGGATCCCTTCCAGCTGGCACGCGACCTTGAGGAGACCGAGGAGGCAAGAGAGGTTATTTCGGCATTTGCTACGCTTCACGAGCTGCACCTCAACCGTGTCGAGACCGTTTGGGCCGGCAACATTCTGATGGCGCAGTATATCCCCGATGTCATGAAAAAGGTGGCACAGCGCCGACTCTTTAACGTAAAGTCGATCGGTGAGAAGGCCATTGTGACGGCGTCGGTTTCGGAGTACGTGTCGCTGAAGAGTGTGGAGCAGAACGAGGTAGAGATTCTTTCACTTGAAGATCTTATTTTAGGAGAATAATTATGCTGGTAAGCTTGCAGGAAATTATCAATTTGGCGGAAAAGGACGGTTTCTGTGTCCCCGCGTTTAACGTATACAACATCGAGTCGATGATGGGCGTGGTATTTGCTGCCGAGGAGCTGCGCTCGCCTGTGATCATTCAGATGTATCCGCGACTTGTCAACGAGGAGATCGGATACTATCTTGCCCCTTCGATCCTTGCCGCCGCCAAGAAGGCGACGGTGCCGGTTTGCTTCCACCTTGACCACGGTCCCTCGGAAACCGAGGCAATGAAGATGCTTCGTTGGGGCGCTACCGGTCTTATGATCGACGGCTCGGTGCATCCTTTTGAGGAGAACGTGGCGCTGACAAAGCATATCGTGGAGATCGCGGGAACGGTCGGCGTCGGTGTGGAGGGTGAGCTTGGTCACATCGGAAGCGTAAACGACGAGACGATGGACGAGTTTACCGATCCCGAGGAAGCGGGCGAATTCGTAAGAAGAACGGGCGTGACCTGTCTTGCCGTTCTCATCGGCAACGCACACGGACATTACAAGAAGCCCCCCAAGCTGGATATTGCACGCGTAAAGGCCATTCGCGAGGCCACGGGCGGCATTCCTCTGGTGCTTCACGGCGGCTCGGGTATTCCCGACGAGCAGGTAAAGGCAGCCATTGCGGCGGGTGTTCGTAAAATGAATATCGGTACCGACGTTTGCTGTGCCTTTGCTGACGGTGCCAAGACAAGCCTTGATGATCCGAAGA
>JAGAUC010000095.1 GCA_017621015.1 Clostridia bacterium
ATGAGCCGAAGGTGATCATAATGCCCATCGCCAGTGACATTGAGTAGAAAAGCTGTCCCATAGCGGCAACCACCGTCATCAGCGAGAACTTGGAAAGGTCGGGCTTGAGGTAGTAGACCACACCCTCCCAGGCACCGTCCATGGTAATGAGGGTATAGCCGACAATAAACAGGATCAGAACAATGAGAATGGGCATCATCACCTTGCTGATCTTCTCGACACCCTTTTCCACGCCGATCATAACGATCAGCGCCGTGATGCCGATGAACAAAAGGAACCAAAGGATGGGCTCACCGACAAGGCCGAGATACCCGTTGAAGTAAGTATCCTGCGCCATGGCCGACGTATGTCCCATCGCAAAGCCAAACATATATTTCATCACCCAGCCGCCAATGACCGAGTAATACGGCAAGATGATGACGGGCACGAGCGAGCAAAGAATGCCGACAAAGGAAAAGCGCTTATCCAGAGCGCCGTAGGCGCTGATCGCGCTGAGCTTGGTCTTTCTTCCAATGGCGACCTCGGCAATCATCAGCGAAAAGCCAAAGGTGACCGAAAGCGCAATGTAAACCAGAAGGAAAATGCCTCCTCCGTACTTCGCCGCCAGATACGGGAAGCGCCAGATGTTGCCAAGACCGACAGCAGAGCCGGCGGCGGCCAGCACAAAGCCAAGCTTACCGGTAAATGAACTTCTTTTTGTTTCCATAATTTATCTCCCAAAATGATGTCAATACTTTATTATACCACATTTTCCGATTTTTTCAACCCCTATTTTGCCTCTTCTTCATTTTTGACCAATTGATATAGCCGTAGATATCGTTGACAAGAAAGACCGCAAAACAGGTAACCACCGAAATGTAGCTGGTATCGGTAAGGCTTGCCATCACCCAAAGCACCAGAAGGACCACGTCGTTTGCCGCATAGATCAGCGCAAACAGCTCACTTCGCCGGAAGGTCAGATAGACCGCCGCAAAGCTTGTGGTGACCGAAAGCGTGCTGGGAATCAGGCTTGCTGTACCAAGCGCCCTCAAAATAAAATAGAAAGCAACGGTAACCAGCGCCGTAAGAACAAGCATGAATAGATATTCGAACGGCCTCAGCGTATTTACGCGCACCTCGGCGCGGTTGCCCTTATACGGGTTTCTTAGCCACGAGACCAGCGCAAAGATGGCCATGGGTACGGTCATCCCGAGATAGGTGAGCATCTCGCCGTAATACGCCATTTCAAAGGAAATAATACCGTAAAGAACACCGAAAGCGATCATCAAGATCTGACCGATCGGATTGCCCTTGGCGCAAAAGATCAGCGAGGTCACGCCGATCAGCGACGCTGACAGCGTCAGATAGCTCCCCCTGTCAAACAGCAAAAAGGAGGCCAGGATCGCCGCGGTCGACACCGACCACAAAAGCCATTCGGTTTTGGAAAAATAGCAGAATATTGTTTTTATTTGTTTCATAAAAGCCTTTCAAGCAAAAAGCATCCGCGAGCACATCTTCTAAGACCTAATGATGCGCAAACGAATGCTTTTTCGCATACTACCCGGTGGCAGTTTAATTGTTTTTTCAAATTATAGCACAGTTTCAGAGGTTTGTCAAGCCTCCGCCTCCAGCTCCTCGATCTCAAGCATCAGCGTTGTCCACTCTTCCTCGTAGGTCTCCTGCTTTTGCTTGATACCGTCGATCTCGCTCTGGATCTCGCCCAGCCTTTGATAGTCGGAATAGACCTCGGGATCCTCAAGGCGGGCGCTAAGCTCAGCGATCTGCGCCTCGCACTCCTCCATAAATCCCTCAAGACGCTCCACGCGCTTTCTTCGCTTGTCCAGCATCTTTTGCGGCGATTCGTGGCGCACCTTCTTGGGCATCCTCACGCTTTCCTTCGGGAGCTCCGCCTCCTCGGCCTCCGCCGCGGCCAGCGCGGCCTGACGCTTTTCCTCATAGATCGCGTACGTATCGTCTACGTAGCGCGCGCTTCCCTTTTCAAACACAAGAAGGCGGTCGGCAATCTTGCCCACAAAATATCGGTCGTGCGAAACAAAGATGACCGTGCCCTCGTAATCCAAGAGGATATCCTCCAGCGTTTGCTTGCCGATGATGTCCATATGGTTGGTCGGCTCGTCAAGGATCAGAACGTTGGGCTTGGAATGCAAAATTTTACATAGCGTCAGCCGTACCTTTTCGCCGCCCGAAAGCGTGGACGCCGTGCGGAAGACCTCCTCACCCGTAAACTGAAACGCGCCGAGCGCGCTCCGCACCTCGGTATCGTTCAGTTTGGGATAGGCCTCCGAGAAAATATCAAAAATAGTCTTGTCACCGCTCAGCTGTGCCAGCTGCTGATCAAAATACGCGATATCGGTGTTATAGCCGAACTGGTAGCGTCCCGAAAGCGGCGGCACCTTACCCATAAGCGTCTTTAAGAAGGTGGATTTTCCAATGCCGTTGCCGCCGATGATGCCAAGGCGCTGTCCGCGCTCCAGGTGCACATCGACCGTGGCAAGCGGCTCGTCATAGCCGATCTCCATCGCATTGGTATCCAGAACGATCCGTGAGCTCGGCAGCCTGGGCTGGAGCTTGGCGCGGTAGGTCTTGGTGTCGGCGCGGTCGGGCGCATAGATGATCTTCATATGCTCCAGAAGCTTGATCTTGGACTGTACCATCTTGGCCTTGGTGGCCTTATAGCGAAAGCGCTCGATGAGGCGATTCAGGCGCGCGATCTCGGCCTGCTGGCGCTCGTAATCCCTCAACTGCTTTTCGTAGTTTTCCTTCTTCTGCTTTTCAAAATCGGCATAATTGCCCTTGTAGCACTTGGTTTCGCCCCACTCGATCTCGTACACCTTGTTGACAATACGGTCCAGAAACATTCGGTCGTGCGAAACGATGACCAGCGTAGATTTATAATTTTTCAGATAGCCCTCCAGCCACTCGACCGTTTCGATGTCCAGATGGTTGGTCGGCTCGTCGAGAAGCAAAATGTCGGGCTTTGTGAGAAGCATTTTGATAAACGCGATCTTGGTGCGCTGTCCGCCCGAGAAATCCGAAAGCGGCTTTCGCTCGTCCGCCTCGGTAAAGCCAAAGCGGCGGATCATCGTCTTGTATTCCTTTTGGTAAGTCATACCGCCAAGCGCGATGTATTTCTCGTTGAGCGCGGTAAAGGACGCGATCGCTCTCTCGTCGCTTCCCTCCTCCATTTTCCCTACAAGCGCCTGCATCTGCGCTTCCATTTCGATCAGGTGCGAAAAGACCTTCCGCACCTCCTCTTCCATCGGCGTCGATTCGTTTTCAAAGGGCATCTGGCGCAGGTAGCTGACGTCAAACGCGCCCACTCTAGTTACGCGGAATTCGTCCTCGCCCGTTCCCTCTTCAAGCTCCACCTCGCCCATAATGGCCCGAAGAAGCGTGGTCTTTCCGCATCCGTTTCGCCCGACGATGGCAATTTTATCGCCTTCGTTTATTTCAATGTCGATGTTCTCCAGCACCATTTCCCCGTCATAGTACACGGCGCCGTTCTTGATTTTATATTGCATTCTGTCTTCCCATCTGACTTTTTTATTTTCTCTTATATTTATACCACTTTCTCACCAAAAAGTCAACAACCACGCTATAAATTGAAGTTTTGCGTTCTGTTTTGTTTGCAAGGGG